>CALLLO010000020.1 GCA_938082985.1 uncultured Candidatus Marinamargulisbacteria bacterium
ACGGAGAAGGACTTCAACATCAAGATGGGCACAGTCACGTTTTAGCGAGCACGATCCCAACAATCGTAACCTACGATCCTGCTTTTAGATATGAAATCGCGATTATCATACAAGATGGTCTTAAACGTATGTACCAAGATGGTGAAGAGCTTTATTACTATTTAACAGTCGGCAATGAAAACTATCCTATGCCGGCTATGCCTGAAGGCTGTGAAGAAGGTATTTTGGAAGGTTTATATAAATTTAAACCTGCAGATAAAGTAAAAGGTGCAAAAAAGGGGCAAAAGGTACACCTCTTTGGAAGTGGTTCTATTATTAACGAAACCTTAAGAGCTCAAAAAATATTAGCTGAGAATTACGGGATTGCAGCTGACGTTTGGTCAGCACTTAACTATAAAAAACTGCGTAATGACGCGATTAACTGCCAGAGATGGAGTATGTTAAATCCTGAAAAACCTACTAAAAAATCGTATTTAGAGACTCTTCTTGAAAAAGAAGAAGGCACGTATATTGCAGCCTCTGATAATATGAGAATAGTTCCTGAACAAATCCAACAATGGGTTCCCGGTGGATTGTACGCCTTGGGTACTGATGGATTTGGGCGAAGTGACACACGTAAGCATTTACGTCGTTACTTTGAGGTGGATGCCGAGTGTATCGTTCTTGCAACACTTTATTCACTAAGTAAAAAAGGTTTGATTGCGGCTAAGGTAGTTCAAAAAGCCATCCAAGATCTAGAGATAGATCCAGAGAAAAGCTACCCAGAATTTTATTAAGGCGGAGAAACCCTATGGACATAAAAATACCTAATCTAGGCGACGGAATTGATTCAGCAGTCGTATTATCAATACTCGTAGCTGTCGGAGACACAGTTGCCGACGGAGATACAATTTTAGAATTGGAAACAGACAAAGCAGTAGCTCCAATTCCTAGTACCGGTTCAGGAAAAGTAGAAGCGATATTAGTAGCTGAAGGTGATACAGTGAGAACTGGCGTCCCCGTTATCAGAATAGAAGGTGATAGCCAAGCCATGGCCTCAGAAGCAACTTCTTCACCAGCTGCAGCTATACCTCAAGTATCACAAGCGCCAGTCAAAGCAGAAATAGCTATCACGCCTAGTGCTACATACACGGCACAAACAAATGCAAACCCAGTAGCGTCTCCAAGCATCAAACGTTTTTCAGCACGCTTTGGTTTAGATCTAGGCCGAGTAACAGGTACCGGTAGTAGCGGACGTATTACAGACGCAGACGTAGCGAGCTATATGTCTTACTTACAAGCAGCCGCTTTCCAAGCAGTTTGCACAGAAAGTGGCGTTCAAACAGCTCCTGCAGCCCCAAGCTTGCCAACCCTAAACACAGACTTTTCCAAATTCGGTCCTATAGAGATTAAACCAGCCGCGTCTTTAAGAAAGAAAATTGCAGCGAACTTAAGAAAAACATGGAACGAAGTGCCTCACGTGACACAATTTGACGAAGCCGACATTACTAACGTTATGTCTCTTCGTAAAAAATATAATCCTAAATACGGAAAGAAAGATGCGAAGTTAACCCTAACTGTGTTTACCCTAAAAGCAATAGTAGAAGCCTTAAAGGAGTTTCCACATTTTAATGCTAGTTTTGACGAAGCGAAAGGCGAAGTCATCTACAAAAATTATTTTCACTTAGGTGTTGCTGTAGACACACCAGCGGGACTTATCGTTCCTGTTATCAGAGACGTCGACAAAAAAAGTATTTTAGACATTTGCCTAGAGATCAACATCATCGCAGAAAAAGCGAGACAAAGAAAAGTAACCATGGACGACCTTCAAGGTGGGACATTTACACTTTCTAACTTAGGGGGACTAGGAGTAGGGGCCTTTACCCCAATCGTCAATGCACCAGAAGTCGCTATTTTAGGAATAGGACGCGGAAACTTCGCACCTGTATTTGACAAAGAAGGGAACATGACACCACGACTCAAAATGCCTGTATGTCTCAGCTATGACCACAGAATTATAGACGGTGGAGATGGTGCTAGATTCACTAGAAAAGTCATTGATATCTTAGAAAACTTCGACGAAAAACTCGTTAAGATTTAGGCCAGGAGACAGATATGAAAAAAATTAAAACAGATGTAATCGTATTAGGCGCAGGACCAGGCGGATATGCAGCCGCTTTTTATGCTGCTGACATGGGTAAAAGCGTCACAATCGTAACCTTACCAGACAACTTAGGTGGAGTCTGCTTAAATAGAGGGTGTATCCCGTCCAAAGCGTTAATTCATGCTACAGAAGTTATGAATGACGCTATGCATGCTGCTGACTGGGGAATAGAATTTAAAAAACCTAAAATAGATCTCGATAAAATGCGTAACTGGAAAAACAGCATCATTGAAAAGCTTCAGGGTGGCATAAGCATGATGGCGAAAGGCCGAAAAGTAGACGTCGTTTTAGGCCGTGGCCTATTAGAAGACGCGAACACATTACGAGTAGAAAGTGACAAAGGTCAGATTTTTTACGAATTTGAGCACCTTATCTTAGCTACAGGGTCTAAACCGGCTATGCCTGCAGCCTTTGATTTAGGTAACAAAAGAATCATGACATCGACTGAAGCCTTAGATATTGAAGATGTACCGGAAAGACTTCTCGTTGTAGGTGGGGGATATATTGGCATGGAGCTAGGAACAGTCTATGCATCATTAGGAAGCAAAGTATCCGTTGTTGAAGCAGGACCTGGTTTACTCGCAGGTGCTGACAAAGACTTGGTTCGCCCGGTTCTTGCTCGTGCTAAAAAGAATTTTGAATCCTTAAGATTTAACGTTCGTGTTCAAAAAATGGCCACGAAAGGGAAACAGATCGAAGTATCTATCCTAGATGACAAAGACAAAACGACCAAAGAGCTTTTCGACAAAGTTCTCGTCTCCATCGGTCGTTCACCAAACTCAGCTAACATTGGAATAGAAAACACAAAAGTTAAATGTGACGATCGTGGCTATGTAGAGGTGACAGAGCACCTGCAAACAACAGCTCCAAATATTTATGCCATTGGAGACGTAGCTGGAGGCATTTTATTGGCTCACAAAGCCGCAACAGAAGCTAAAATCGCAGTAGATGCAATCTGCAACAACACTCCTAGAAAGAAAAGCGAGGTTGTCATTCCTGCTGTAGTATTTACTGACCCAGAAGTTGCGTGGTGTGGTTTAACAGAAATTGAAGCTAAAGAAAAAGGGATTAAAGTAAACGTAGCGAAATTCCCTTGGGCAGCAAACGGACGCGCACTTACTCTTGATAGAACGGATGGTTTAACCAAACTTATCTTAGAGCCTGCTACAGATCGTATTTTAGGTGTAGGTATTTCTGGTGTAGGCGCTGGAAACTTGATTGGAGAAGGTATGGTAGCCGTCGAGATGGGGGCTACAGCAGATGACCTCGCTCACATCACGCATCCACATCCAACTCTAAACGAAACAGTTATGGAAGCAGCTGAAGCCTTTTACGGTCATTCTGCTCATGCAGCACCTAAACGAAAATAATAAAAACACGACATAGGTAAACCATATTTAGGAATGACGACGACGGAACAGTATATGCCTAAATACATACATGACTGCACCTCCCTATAAGAGGCTTGGAGTAAATTTCTTTGTAATCGCTCCATGATCCCAATACTAACGACAGCTAAATATAGCTGATATCGAAATGTGGAGGGTTAAAAAATGGATAAAAACGAAAACGACATGTGGTCCAGCCATTTAGAAAAGTTGGAACAAAGCGGAATATGGTAAACAAGAACAAATAGACTATTACCCAGATATTTTTAATTAACTCTACAAGAAACAAACAATATACCCAGAAGATAAAGGTATACTCTATTGATACAATCCATGCTATCTGCGATTATTAAGTATAATGAAACAGTGTCAAGTTTGCTCAGCAACTAATATGAAAAAATATAAATATAGCAATCATCTGGATAAAAAAAACTCTTCCATTTTTACTTAGAAGTATTATTTTTATTTTTTCTAACTTTTTATATAAAACATGTAGACTTTCAGTCTTCAGACCAATATGGTTAAAAGCCTCGTTTAGTAGAAATTCTAATGCATTATATGTTTGTCAAACATGTGGATTCGGGCGATACCCTCTAAGTATTAACGATAAAGAATTATCTAACTATTATGAATAGTATATATCACAAAATATCAGGCAGGAAGACCACGATTTTAAAATATTGGGAAAATATATCAACGATATCTGATATAAGACCAAGAGGACTACGACATTATAATCTCTTAATCTTTCATATACAGAAACTGAATAAAAGTAAAATTACTAGTCTAGAAATTGGAGCTGGGGCAGCAGATTTCTCCAGATCTTTAATCTCAAATTATTCGGATAGTATCGTTCATGTGATAGAGCCAAATCCTATATGGAAAGAATTTCACAAACGTTTTCATATCAACCCAATAGATTCTTTTTTTCCATCTACCCATGTTCAAAACAATATGTTTGATATAGTTAATTTATCACATGTGTTAGAACATATTTTGGATTACACTGCATTTCTAAATAGTATAAGAAGCTGTCTAAAAGATACTGGTTTTTTTATTATCGATGTCCCAAACTGTAAATCATCATATTGGAAACAAGACACAAATGATGGACCCCACCTAAACTTCTTTAATTTGAAATCCCTTAAGTTATTAATAGAGTCACATGGCTTTCAATTATTAGAAAGCCATGATGAGTTCAGCCTACTCGCAATTTTTAAAGCCATTTAATATAAACCCACCAAATATCGTAATTGAAGATACACCCTAAAAAATAAATATTTAAACAGTAAAAATGAGCTCAAACTCATGAATATGGACTGTTTGTAAGTGATATAAGCAACCGCACAATCTAATAGAATAATACGCTTTTTTTGCATTATAAAATGAGTACCCAGCTTACCATTTCAATCGGATTGATAATCAGTAGACTCATATTTGATTTATAGTATGTTAAAGAGTTCTTCTGGTAATTTTTGTCTCTCTTCATATACGGATGAA
>CALLLO010000021.1 GCA_938082985.1 uncultured Candidatus Marinamargulisbacteria bacterium
GCCACCTGTAGCTCCCAATACTTTATTTAAATCTCGCCCCGTCCAGCTAAAGGTACGCGTAATCAGAATCGCTGCAGGTATAGATAAAAATAGAAAAGATATATCTTGTATTAAGTATATACTCAAGCCCAAAGCTCCCGCCAAACATCCCACATACTCCCACTTAGCAAACCCAGTACCAAAACGAACAGCCAAGGTTCGTTTCCCTGTCTTCGTATCCTCGTCTACATCTCTTAGATTATTAATAGCCAAGATCGCCGTAGCTAAAAGTCCAGGCACACATCCCCAAGCCAAGATAACAGGAGATACACTCAAAGCTTGAACATAATACGTACCACCTACAGCCACAGGGCCAAAGAAAATTAAGACAAAGACATCCCCTAGACCGTTATAACCTAGCGGATAAGGGCCACCCGTATACGCTAAACCAAAGACAATGCTCAGGATCCCAATTAATACAATTGGCCAGCCCCCACGCCACATAATATATGTGCCAGAGAGGACAGAGAGACTAAAGGCGATGATCATCGCCCATTTCATTGTGTTAGCAGACACTAGGCCAGCAGCGGTTGCACGTGTAGGTCCTAAACGGTCTTTTGTATCTTTACCCTGCTTAAAGTCAAAATAATCATTAGCAAAGTTAGTCCCAATTTGAATAAAGACAGCCGCAAATAATGTCGCAACGACACTAGGGATATGACATACAGCATCTGAATAGGCTAAAATAGTCCCCATCCCCACAGGGACCAAGGCTGCGGATAATGTTTTGGGGCGCATAGCCATGACCCATACTTTAAGCATCCAAAACCTTGATATCTTTTTTTATTTGAGACACCAAGGCTTCTGAGGAGTCGAAGTGTTGTTCTCCTCTAATGAACTGAGTGAGAGATACGCTCACATGTTGATCATACAAGTTATCAGAAAACCCAGGAATATGAACTTCAACACCTCGTTCCTGCCCCCCAAAGGTTGGTTTGTTTCCAATATACACAATACACAGACGTTCGTGTCCCTGTATGGATACACGTCCACCATATACACCTTTACTAGGAATTAATTTTAATGCTGATACGTGAAGATTAGCAGTAGGAAACCCCAGAGTCTTTCCTCGGCCTTCTCCTTTAATCACGTCACCAGAGATGACATAAGGATGACCTAATAAATGAATAGCGTCGTCAAAATGCCCGTCTAAAAGCAGGCCTCTAATACGTCCACTTTTAACAGGCGAGCCCCCGATTTCAAACGGAGCAATACATATCGCGTCAATATTATGCTGCGTGGCCCATGTTTTCAAAAAGGCAAAATCTCCTTCACGCTTATACCCAAAATGATAGTCATATCCCACGACAATACGTTTAGGTTTAATCTGCTCTAAAATAATAGTATTCAAAAATTCACGTGCAGATAATTGAGATAATTCGGTCGTAAATTTGAGTGTTATTAAATGAGGAAATAAAGACTGAAGTTCATCGAGTGTTGTCAAATAGTTACGCTCAGCCTGCTTGTTAAGGACAGATTTAGGATGAGGATAAAAGGTCAAAATCGCGTCACAGTGCTTGCTTAAAGCTCGGTGGCCACGATGGAGTCCATCAAAAACCCCAAGACCTACAGAGTTAACAGGTCCTTCAAAATAAAAGTGTAAGTCATCATGCACGTTCATCGGATAAGAGCGTCTTGAATAGTTTCAGGATTAAGATCACAGAAGGAGACACTATCAATTAAACAATAAGGTCCAATCGCAGAACGAATGAGATCCTTAGTATAGGCTACTGTGTTTAGCTCCTTTGCTACATCTCGAACTAAAGATCGAATATAAGTTCCCTTCGAACACCGTGTTTCAAAGCATATACATGGATTTTTTCTTTCATGAAGCCAGAGTAAGTCATTAGTATCTATCGTAACACTACTTGGATTGAGATCCGGTTCAATCCCTTGTCTAGCTAAGGTGTAGGCTCTCGTTCCATTAATCTTTTTCGCGGAAAAGCGAGGAGGCATTTGATCAAAAGTTCCTGTAAATTTAGAGAAAGCTTCCCGAACCGAGTATTCTGTAATCGTTTTTGGATTCAAATTTTCATCTATATGTGTGATTTTTCCATAACAATCATCCGTATCTGTTTGTGTGCCAAAGACCATTGTCGTGCAATATACTTTTTTTAAGGCCTGAATATCTGCCATTTTTCGTGTGTATTCTTTTCCAACACCTATTACGAGTAACCCTGAAGCGAAAGGATCTAAGGTTCCTGCATGACCTACCTTTTTCACTCCCGTTTCATACCGAACTTTAGCTACAACTTGAAATGAGCTCAATCCAACAGGTTTATCTACCAGCAGGAAGCCTTTTAGTTCTTCATGACTCACGCTTGGACTCTAACTCTTCTTTTAAAGCGTCAATAATCATCTTTTCAGCATCCACGATAGTTTCTTCCATAAAAATGCCAGAAGCCATAATATGTCCACCTCCACCAAAGCGTTGAGCAAACGCACTTACATCAAAGGTACTCTTAGATCGTAGGTTCACCTTTACTTTCTTTTTATCTACTTCTTGAAAAACAAGAACGACTTTATATCCAGAAAGCTGACGTATTACATCAATAAGTTTAATGGTAGAGTCTGTGCCTCTTTGGGAGGGTATCTTCATATAAGCGATGCCATGCTCATCCAATGTGATACAGTTTTCAAAGCCCAATTTCATCAAATCGAAATCTGCTTTTTTCTTATTTTCATCCATTTCCTGGAAGATTTTATATGACGATGCACCGAGTGTTACGAGATCAGACGCTGCCGCTAAGGTGATTGCCGTTGTGTTGCTATAGGCAAAGCGTCCCGTGTCAAAACTAATAGCTGCATACAAACATGTAGCTATTTCTTTTGTAATGTCCCAATACATACCTTTAAAGAGATGGTAAAGAAGCTCACCTACAGATGAAATGTCTAAGACGAGATTGGCATCACCAAAATGAGAGTTGTCACTGTGATGATCTATATTAATAATTGTTTTTTCATCTACAGGGATTTTGTGATTGTGTCGTACACGGGAAAAATGTGAGGCATCTAAAACAAAGACAGTGTCATACTCATAGTCTCTAGGATAGTCATTTACTACATTATGAACAGCAGGTAAAAAACTAAAAATATGGTTTAGAGGTTGAGCTGACCATACTTTTACTTGGTAGCCTTGTTTAAGGAGTTGATGATAAAGAGCTAGCGATGATCCGATAGCATCTATATCTGGAAATTCATGGGTGACAATGAGGATTTTTTTAGCGCGTGAGAGATGATCTTGAATGTCGGCTAAATAATCAGGGCTAATTAGCATCATTGGCTCTTAAGTTTTTCAGTTTTTCTAAGGTTTTAAACCCCCTATCAATACCATCGTCAAATTTAAAATGGAGAAGGGGGACAGTCTTGATATAGTTAATACGCTTACATAGTTCAAAATGGATTTTTTTAGTCGCAGACTGCAATCCTTTTATTGTTTTGGCTTTATCTTCTTCAGACCCGAGTTGACTGTAAAATACTTTTGCATGGGCTAAATCAGTAGAAATCTCAATTTCTGTAATGCTAATAAACCCTATACGAGAATCATTCATGCGTCGTTGTAGAATATCTGCGATTTCTTGTCTCATTAAAGAGGCTAAACGATCGAGTCTAGACATGGCTTAAATGGGCTTTACTTCTCTGATTTCAAAGGCCTGAATAATGTCTCCAGGTTCAAAGGAATCAAAGCTATTAATAACAACACCACATTCGTAACCAGCACCCACATCTCGAACGTCTTCTTTAAATCGCTTAAGAGAATCTAACTTACTCGCATGAATCTCCTTATCTTTTCGGAAGACTCTAATTTGAGTGTT
>CALLLO010000022.1 GCA_938082985.1 uncultured Candidatus Marinamargulisbacteria bacterium
GATTGTGTCTGATTCGATTACTGAGAATGAGTATTAAGAGACACAGGATAAAGCAAGAGGCATGTTAGAGGCCTTAACAAAGGAAAAAAAATGACAAATTACAACTTTGTAAGTATGAATTTATCTCTTAAAAAAAGTGAGTCTATTCCTTTTCCTTATTTGGATTATGGTTTTTTGTATGGGTATGGATTGTTTGAAAGTATTCGTATTCATAATAAAAAACCCCTACTTTTGAGTGAGCATTTGGCTAGAATGCAGAGAGGGGCGGTTACTTTAGACGTTAAGTACACATACAGTTCTGCTCAGATGGAGGCGGCTATACAGGCGCTCATAGATGCGTGTGGAGTGGACTCTGCCGTTCTTAATATTTACCTAACGCCAGGAGATAGATCTCAAGATCCGGCAGAGATGACGGAAGGGGATATCTTTCTTATGATGGTTATGCGCCCATTTCCCGATTATGACTTTGAAAAAAGATACAGTTTAGATTTTAGGCAAGAGGCGTTTCAACGAACCCCACTAGATAGATTGAAAACGCTGTCATGGATGAAGAATGTTTTGGAGAATAAAATGTCTGGCGATAAAGATGACGTGTTGTTGTATACGCAGGATGGCCAGGTATTGGAAAGTACTCGAGCTAATGTTTTTTTTGTTAAGGGGGATGTCGTTGTTACCCCAAAGTCTCCGTGTGTTTTGGCCGGAATTACACGTCAATTCTTATTAGAAAGGCAATCTGATTTTTCTTTGACGGTTCTCGAAGAACCCGTGTTTAAAGAATATTTAGAGATGTATGATGAAGTTTTTCTTACCAATGCCTTGAAGGGGATTGTTTTAGTTGAGTCAATTGAGGGCGTTCCCGGATTATCATCGGGTGTTGTTTCAGAAAAAATAAAAGAAAAATATAGTGATATTTTATCCATAAAATAAAATGACAGCCTCTGGCCCTTTCAACTGAATCCTTGACTGGTTTAGACTGTTTTCATATAATTATACTGCGTCTAAAAGTCATAGGCTTAGTCTAAGGAGACAATGTTGAGTGTAGAGTTTAATCCGGGCAGTTCTCGCTATTCAGGAGGTCTTCCTAAGAAAGTTGAAGGTGCTGTAAGCGCGGAAGAAGCACAGTCAAGGCAGGTTAGCTTATCTTCTGCACGTGATGCGGCAGGGGTCGCGGCGGTTTCTGCAGATACGGATGTTATAGAAACTCAGAAACAAGCCTACAAAGTTCCGGAACGTTCTAGTCCACTTACGGAAAGAGATCTTATGGACGTATTATTTAAGCTTCAAAAAGCTCCAAACGCAGAAAACAAACAGGTTTTAGCGTCTATGATTCAACATGGGATAGCCGCCACAGCTCAGGCCATGGATGATATTGAAACGTTAATGAAAGGTCAAAAAGATGGGAATGTTTTAGAATCAGCAGTGGTGTCTTATTCTAAGGGCTTGAAAAACTCTAAGACAGTTAACTTATTATCGTCATTTTTTGCTAATGATATTCAGATGTCGGATCGTTTTTCTAAGCTGCAACAGTCTCTTTCTCAATTTTCAAATTTTTTAAGTGCGCATCAAGGGCTCATGGATTCGGGCTTACATACGGGTGTAGCATCGATTATTCAGCAGTTGTCTGAAGATTTGAAGCGTTTGACTAAAAAATCGGACACAGCTGAATTGCCATTTTTGAATAGAGGGCAGTCGCTTAAAGACTTGAAAGCTTTTTCGGATTTTTTAGGGGGGCTTGATTATCGCTTGTCTAAGTCTAAGTCTAATTTAGCGGATGTGTCTGCTTTTCGATCTGGTTTGGCGCAGTTAAAGCGTGCCGTAGGCTCTTCAATAGATGCCTTAGCTTCTCAGCTTGTATTATCGAAAAATTCAGAGTTTTTGTCCCAACTATCCGATATCTTTGCTTTTTGGCAGGTCCCAAATCCTATGGCAGCGGCTCGAAAAAGTATTGATGTGTTGATGAAGAAGAAAAAGCATTCTAAAGAGACTGTTATAGACCCTGAAAACACGCGCATCGTGCTTCGCTTTGAAACCCCTGAATTGGGTGAAGTCGCTGTTATTATAGATTTAGATAAAAATAAAATGTCCTATGTATTTGAAACAAGCTCAGGTGAAACTAAGCAGTTTGTGACTGAAATGTCTGCGGACTTAAAGGATCGTATGGACACTTTGAATTATGACTTAGTAAGTTTAAAAACAGTGGTTAAGGAGCAGAAAATAGATTTAAAAGAGTATCTTCTCCCCACCTTTGATTTAGATAAGCTGCATCGGATTATTACGGAAGCCTAATGACAGATAAGAAACGATTATCGCAAAAAGAAGGGTTTAGGCGGATTAAAATGACGCGTGAAGAGTTGGGTGGTACGGCTAAAAAAATGGTTGTAGCGGTTAAATATGATGTGGACGGGGCTAAGGCTCCTAAGATTATGGCGACGGGGCAAGGTAATATTGCTGATATGATATTACAAGTTGCGGAAGAGAATCGTATTCCATTTTTTGAGGACCCAAGTTTAGCAGACTTATTATCTAAATTAGATCTTGATTCTGAGATTCCGCCTGAACTTTATACCCTAGTTGCAGAGGTTTTGGCTTTTGTATATCAGTTGGATAAACTAGCTAAAAAACGTCAAAAAGTTCAAAGTAAATATGGAAATAAAGGAAATAAAGGAAATAAAGAGAGCAAAAGCAGTAAAGGGAAAAAAGAAAATACATGATACATTGGTATGTTTCAAGATTAAAAACAATGGGTATAGTACTAATGGGACTGCTGTTTCTTAGTTCAGATGTTTTTGCTTTTGATGACAATAGAGAGGTTCAAGATGAGGGTCTGGCTAATTCCATGTATGCGATGAGAGCGTTTCAAGTTCATTATACAAACTTTATGTTTTATACGATGAATGTCCATACCCCTGGTTTTATTGAGACAGGGGTATACAATACACGGAGGAGTGGGAGTAAGAAAGTGGAGATTGTTCCTTTTTATCGTTGGAGAGCAGGGCCTGTTTATGAGACAGGCAGAGAACTTGATTTTTATATAGATGCAGCGAGTAGAGGCTTCTTTGTTGTGAAGCTTCCTTCATCTTTTGCGTATACAAGAGATGGGAGGTTTTTTGTCGATTCACAACGTCGGTTAGTAACTTTATCCGGTAATTACCCCCTTATGGGAGATAGTGGTGCTATTGTTTTCCCTGAGAGTTACGATGATGTAACGGTGTCTCGCGCAGGGGTTATCTATGTGGATGGACAATATCTTGCTAGATTAAAGTTAGCTATTTTTAAATCGTATAAAGATATGCAGACGATGGATTCATTAGATGGAGCTTTCTTTGTATTGACACAGGAGTTAGAATTGTTGGAAGGTGAAGAACATTATTCTATTACTCAGGGTGCGTTGGAACAAAATAACGTACTAAAGGCAATCACTGGAGATATTGGGATGGCTAAAAAAGCGTACGATGCTAATGCTAAAGCGGCGCATTTATTAAACAGAGTAGTAGATACGGCGGCATCATTAATTACGCCAATACAATAATGACTATAGAAAGGAAGAGGTAGAAAAAATGTTATCACAATTATTTATGGCGAAATCGGCATTTTTTACGTATGAACGTAAGATGCAAGTGGTTAGTAACAATATTGCTAACGCTCAGACGGTAGGATATAAAAAGCGTCGGATGGAAATTGAGAGTTTATTTCCATTAGTTTTGGAACGTGCCTATTCTGAATTTGATGAATCTACAGGAGGGCCTACCGCTAAGCGTAAAAAGTTTATGGAATATGGACAGGGGATTAGAGTTGTCGATATTACAAAAGATTTTTCAGGCGGAACAATTGAAATTACAAATCAACCCTTAGACTTTGCTATTGAAGGTAAAGGGATGATGCAATTTAGAATGCCGGATGGAACCGTTACTTATAGTAGAGCGGGCAACCTACATATGGATCCGGATGGAAACATTATGGATCCTAATGGACATCCATTAGAACCGTCTATTCGAATTCCACAAAATACGACAGAAGTTATTGTAAACGAAGAAGGTCGTTTTTTCGTTAAAGTAGGGGGACAAGATCAAGCACAAGAAATTGGTCAAATGTATCTTGCCATGTTTCCAAATGAAACGGGATTAAAAGATATTGGTCAAAATATGTATAGAGAAACGGATGCTTCTGGGGCGCCAGAAGTAGGGATTCCTACACAAGATGGCGTTGGTGCTGTTAAGCAACGTGCTTTAGAGTTTTCAAATGTAAATATTGTAGATGAATTGATGCATATGTTACTTACACAACGTGCCTTTGAGCTTATTGTAAAAACAATTAGTGCTTCTGATGCGATGCTTAAAATTGCTAGTGATATTAGTAAGTAGACTTTTTTTTATTTGTGCATGTTTTATGCTTTTTATTTCAAGTCCGGTCCGGGCTTCAGATTTTCCTTTTGCAGGAGAAGTTAGGCAGTTATATATAAAAAAGGTTTTGCAGGATTATCCATCCTTAGTGAGTGGGGATGTGAGTATACGTATAAAAAACAAAGATATTTTAGGGTCTTTTTCAAAGGGAGCGTCTAGTTTTTCTCTCGTTTTTCCTCATAGATCTTCAGTTCTAGGGCGGACAGCTATTCCTTTTCAGTTTTTAGATAAAGACGGGACTCTGTTGCAGGAAGTCAAAATCATTACAGAAGTAGAGGCGAAAGCTGTTTTTTATAAAACGCTAAGGAGGGTTAAACGAGGACGTTATATTCAAGAAAAGGATGTTGAAGCAGTTCGATTGTCTTTGCATGGAAGAGAAAGACAGAGAGTTCGGAGCTTGGCCGATATTGTCGGGCAGATGGCCAGGAGTAGTATCGCAAGTGAGACGGTTCTTTTTTCATATATGCTCGATGACGTACCGGATGTTAGAAAGGGATCGCCTGTTCGAGTTTTGATTAATAAGGAGGGGTTTGAGTTGAAAGTTAAAGGTCATGTATTGGATGATGGAAATGTTGGTGATATTGTAAGAGTACGGACACAATTAAAATCGAATAAAGTATTACATGGAGAGGTGATTGATGAACAAACTATTCGTTATAATTTTATTGATTAGTTTTATATTGCCCCCAGTCTATGCAGATTCTCTTTGGGCAGGTGCGCGAGGCCCCCTTTATGGTATTCAGAAGAGGCAGATAAGAGTGGGTGATATCATTACGGTGATTGTGTCTGAAGCTACGACCGCTGTTCATCAGGCATCTACAAGAACTCAGAAGGACTCGTCTATTGGTGCTGAGCTTTCGAATGATTGGAATCAAGTGGCTAATTTATTAGGAAATGAAAATACCCGAAAGACCCTGGACTTTGGATTAGGAGGAGATGATTCTTATAGTGGGGAAGGCCAAACGTCTAGGCGAAGTAGTGTAAAGGCCGTCGTTACGTCAGTTGTTACAGAAATTTTGGAATCTGGGAATTTATATATTATTGGAGAGCATAGGGTAAAAGTGAATAATGAAATAGAGACGGTTCGCGTATCAGGAATTATTAGGGCGCAAGATATTACAGTTGCGAATACTGTTTTATCTTCTCAGATTGCGAAGGCTGAGGTGTCAGTTAATGGAGACGGTGTTGTTGCGGATAAACAAACACCTGGGATGTTAACGAAGATGTTTAACTGGTTATTTTAATGACTAAATTAATGCGTAGTATACTTCTTTTTTTATGTTTCTTTTTTTCTTTTGCACCTGTATTTCAGGCACAGCAATTTGTACCGGTGAGGCTTAAAGATATTGGAAATATTGTAGAAGCCAGAGACAACCAGTTACTGGGTTTTGGCTTGGTTGTGGGGCTTCATAACACGGGAGATTCCAGGTCTACTGGATTCACACATGTTGCGCTTCGAAACCTTTTGGGTAAATTAGGTGTTTCTGTTGGGGGGATAGATTTTAATTCAAGAAATGTGGCTGCGGTTATGGTCACGGCAAGTTTGCCGCCCTTTTTAAAAAAAGGACAAAAAATAGGCGTAACTGTGTCGGCCTTAGGTGATAGCAACTCTTTGTCTGGAGGGACCTTGGTGTTAACACCTTTGCAGGGGGCTGATATGCAAACCTATGCTGTGGCGCAAGGGGCTGTGATAGTTGGCGGGATTTCTGAGAAGAATGGCTTGAATAAATTTTCAAAGGCAAAAACAACGGTAGGGAGTATTCCTGATGGAGCCATTGTGGAGACAGAAGTCCCCGTTACTTTTTCTGACCAGCATAACATTACAGTTGTGTTGGATGAGTCTAATTTTATTACTGTTGCGCGTGCAACAAAGGCTATTCAGGAGAAAGGATTTAAAGGGGCCAAGGCGATTGATGCTAATACTATTAAAATTCCATTAAGTGACTTGGACTCATCTGATTTGGTTGCAACGATTGCTGATTTGGAAAACGTTTTTGTTGTGCCGGATGCCTCTGCGAAGATCATTATTAATGCTCGAACGGGTACTATAGTCATTGGAGAGATGGTTCGCTTACTACCCGTAGCGATTACTCATGGAACCGTGTCTATTCGAATTAATGAGGAACAAACAAATAATTTTGGGGGAGAGTCATCGCCAGCTATAGAAGTCGAAGATGCAGATTCTCGTTTGATCTTTTTAAATCCTTCTGGAACTTTATCTAGTCTTGTGAATGCCTTGAATGAAATTGGAGCTACACCTCAAGATCTTATTTCTATTATTCAAGCATTAAAGGAGTCGGGAGCTTTGATTGCTGAGGTGGAAGTTATTTGATTAGGTCTATACTTTTACTTATTTTTATAGTGAGCTTTTCTTGCGCTCTTTCAGCTCAAGCAATGTTTAGTAGTGATATGTTTATGACAGATCCTGCTGCTGTCTTGGGGCAATCGCAAGGGGGGCGTCAAAAAGATGAAAAAGTTGTTCAGCAATTTCAGGCTAAGTTTATTCAACAAACATTTACAGATCCATTATTAAAATCGAATGGGTCTTTTTTTGGCGAGGATGAAGATGAAGAAGACTCCTTTTTTAGTTCATCAGCAAACAATGAAATGATAAACTCAATGATGTCTCATTATTTAGCACAAGAATTTGCGCGTAAAGACATGTTTGGTATGAAAGAGATGCTTATGAAGCAAATAAAACAGCTGGATTCTATTCCGGCAGGTATTTAATTATGAGTAAGATTAAACCCATTGATATCGCGGAGCTAAAGCAGAAAGAACTGCGTGAACAGCAGGATTCTGAGACTATTTCTGATACGTTTTTTGAAGAACATTTACCTATGGTAGAAGCGATTGCTTCTGGTTTTGTTTCCGGAGGGAAGATTCCGCCTTGTATTGAGTTTAATGATTTAGTGAGCTGGGGATGTGAAGGCCTTATTAAGGCTAAAAAAGGATTTCAAGAAGGGAAAGGGTCTGCTTTTAAAACGTATGCCTATTATCGTATTCGTGGAGAAATCTTAGATAAGGTACGTTCAGAATGGCAATATCGAAATCCAGGAGATTATGAATCTTACCGCAGGCGAGTACGGAAGAAGATTACAGACCTTGCAACCGAGCAACTTAAGACCGAGGAATTAGACGGTAATACTGTTCAAGAAAATGTACATAGCCTTATTGAAAATTCAGGTATGGTTTATATGTTGTCAGCTGAAGATTGTGATATTGTGTCTGATAAGCCAGGTATGAAAAATCCTGAGATTGAGCACGTTGATGAAAGTGATAGTGTGTTGTGGGAAGAGATTCAAGGGTTGGATGAAGATGAGCGATCCATTGTCGATCTTTTTTATATTAAAGGCTTAAAACAGGTTGAGATTGCCGATAAGTTAAATTATTCAAGAAGCAAAGTGTGCCGTATTCATATGTCAATATTAAACAAGCTTCGTAATAGACTACGAAAGCGGTATAATGAGGATTAATATGAATAGTGTAATTACTTTATTTTTGGGACTTATTTTGAGCCCTTTATTATATGCGCAGGTGCCAGCATCGGTACCGTCTCGGTATGAGTCGGTATTTGATAGTATGTTATTTGCCAGTTCGATACCCAGATTGGAGGAAGCTATTCATGAGACGGGACGTCGTCATGCTATTTATAGTTATAATTTAGCTAATGCCACTACACCTGGCTTTGAACCTATTCTATTTGATGATGACCAACGTGAACTTTTGTCTATGATTCCAGATAATAGTGAGTATTTTACAAAGGTTATTGTGGAACATATGTCGTCTAAAATGGCGATTAATCGTGGACGACAAACAGCTTATTATGGCTTGTACAAAAAAATGTTTGATAATTATAAGCAAGTAGCTACTTTAGGTAAGAAATAATGAAAAAAGGCTTTGTTTATTTTTGTTTATTTTTTAGCACCAGCCTTATGGCTCAAACCATTGAAGATGCTATGAAAATTAATACATCAGGTGTGCTTGCTCAGCGATTAAGAATGACTATTGTTGCAGAGAACCTTGCTAATCTCATGACTTTAAAAGATGAAGAGACCGGGCTTCCCTATCAAAAGAAATATGTTGTGTTACAGACAGGCGGAATGCACGGCGTTCAAGTTAAGGGTATTGAGAGAAGTACCGAACCATTTGGGCGATATTTTGATCCGGCGGTGCCTCAGTCAGACGAAGACGGTTATTTTTATTTACCTAATACAAACATGCCTAATGAAATGATTGTTTTAAAACATTCGGAAGCTATGTTTGATGCTAATATTAATGCTTTTAAACTTAGTAAAGCTATGTACCAGACTGCTGTGGACTTGTTAAAATAGGAGGATAATATGTCAGAATTAAATAATATTAAACGTTTACTAGGATCGGCTAATTCAAAAGGCATAGGAGAGTTTACAGGCCCTGGGGCTATGCAAGATGCGTTTGCTCCTTATATGAAGGATGCTGTTAATGAATTGAGTCAAAAAATTAATACGGGGGGGGTGATAAATGAAGAAGTCATTGCTCAAGTTTTTTCAGACGATGATTTAGAAGCCTTATCCAGACGTCAGCGTGTGGAGAGAGATCCACTCATATCACCCTTAGCCAATCAAGCGGACTTAGATACGCAACGTTTAGATTCACCGCCTTTTCAAATTATGATCGATCGGGCCGTAGAAGCCTTAGAAAATATTAGTCAGATGGAATATCGAGTGAACGACTTGACTGAGCAATATATTGAAGGAAAAGTATCGATTGACGAAGTGTCTATCGAAGCTAATAAGTTAAATCTTGCTATTTCTTTTGCGACCACTGTTATATCTTCTGCATCGAGTACGTTTAAAGAGCTCACTCAGATGGCAGTGTAGGTAAGGAATACATATGGCTGAAGAAGACGAGTTTGGATTGGATGACGATTTAGG
>CALLLO010000023.1 GCA_938082985.1 uncultured Candidatus Marinamargulisbacteria bacterium
CTACTCAAAAAGATAAACTATATCCTGATTGGTGGCGCTAAATTAAACCTCACTATTACACAACAACTAAAGTTATTAAATATCAATTTTCACCACAGCTATGGCTTAACAGAAATGTCCTCTCAGGTTATTACAGGAGATACCCTTTTAAACTATAGATCCCTTAAAGTGGATACAAAGGGACATATCCTTGTTTCTGGAGCAGTTCTTTTTTCGGGTTATTTAAAGAATGGGATTATAGAGTTAGACCTCAATCATGAAGGCTATTTTAACACTAGAGATATTGGAGTATTTAATACAAAAATAGGTATAACAATTACAGGAAGATCAGACAGAATGTATGTAAGCGCAGGCCAAAATGTCCATCCCGAAGAAATTGAATCCCTACTCTTATCCATACAGGGTATTGAAGAGGCACACGTTGTACCTATTGAAGATGTTTTATTTGACTTTAAACCTATAGCATATATTAAAAGTGAAAATTTTTCAGAAGCTTGTAAAGCTATAGATCATTATTTTTCAGATTTAATTCCACCATGGCTTCATCCCAAGCATATTCTAGACTTAAATATAGTAAAAAATAAAAAAAAAGGAATTAAATACAACAAAAAAGATCTATACCTGTCGGCTAAAGCCCACGTCACTAAACATACCAAATAAATTCGTTGCAATAAAAAGGTCCAACATTCGATAATTAAGTGTAAATGATAGAAAAACAATATAATTATGTTTGGTGCTCAAAAAAATGCCTCACTTGTAATCTGCATTGACAACACGTATAATTTAAAACTTTCAACAATAATTTATGGGGTGAATAGTGAGAGATTCTTCAGAAAAAATGGACCAACTAAAAGAAATGGGAACCGCGTCTGGTTTTTTATCACCTGAGGATATTATATCCATTTGTGCTAATCCCGAAGAGATGATTGATGATATCGAAAAAGTTGTAGACGAAGGCAACATTGATATCTCTTCAGTAAAAACTAAACGTAAAACAAAAAATGCTGAAGCAGCCCCTGCTTCTACTGAGAGGACAGTGGACTTAGATGACTCTGTCAAAATGTACTTAAGAGAAATCGGAACAATCGATCTACTTAAGGCAGATGAAGAAGTAGACTTAGCTAAGCGCGTCGCTGCTGGCGACGATATTGCGAAGCAAAAACTTATTAATGCTAACCTTAGACTTGTAGTATCTATAGCCAAAAAATATACAGGACAAGGCTTACTTTTTCTTGACCTTATCCAAGAAGGCAACACGGGACTCATTCGTGCTGCAGAAAAATTTGATTATACCAAAGGATTTAAATTTTCAACTTATGCTACATGGTGGATCAAACAAGGGATTACACGGGCTATTGCTGACCAATCAAGGACTATCCGTGTACCTGTTCATATGGTTGAAACAATATATAAAGTTAAGAAAGTATCTAGAATGCTTATGCAAGAGCTTGGAAGAAGACCTACAGAAGAAGAAGTTTCTGAAAAAACTGAAATCCCGTTAGAAAACATCCTTGCTATACGTAAGTACTCTCAAATTCCTTTATCTTTAGAAATGCCAATTGGTGATGAAGACTCATCTCAATTAGGCGATTTCATAGAAGATAAAAACTTTGAATCTCCTGATGCAATCACCATTCGTAATATTTTACGTGAAGAACTTATAAACTCTATGGATATTCTGACTGAACGTGAACAAATGATTTTAAAGTTGCGTTTTGGGTTTGATGATGGCCGCCCACGTACTTTAGAAGAAGTAGGAAAAGTATATAATGTAACACGTGAAAGAATTCGTCAAATTGAAGAAAAAGCTTTACGTAAACTTAGACATCCTGCTCGACGAGCTCGTCTTGAGACATTTAGAAAAACTAACTAATTATAGTAGAAATTAAGCGATTAATGGTTTGATCTAAATTTTTAGGAGAGTCCCAAGAATATAGCAAAGCCCTAGAAGCATTTATTATAGAGACGCCGTTGGCGTCGCTTCCTTTTATAGCGTCTACGTATCTACCTCCTTGATGACCTACACCTGGAATCAGAAAAGGAAACGAAGTTAAAGATCTAGCTTGAACTAAGTCTGTTTGTGTTGCCCCTACAACAAAGCCTACATTATTTTTAGACCATGTATTAGTTTTTTCAATAACTTCTTCAAATAAACGTTTTCCAGATTCTAATTTTAACGTTTCAAAATCATTAGAGCCTGGGTTTGAAGTTAGTGCCAAAACAAATATTAGTTTATCTTTATAGTCTAAAAATGGTGATACGTTGTCATGCCCCATATAAGGATTTACAGTGATGGCATCTGCTCCAAAGTAATCGAATAAATACGTCGCTTGTTTTACTGCTGTATTTCCAATATCTCCCCTTTTAGCATCTAATATAAAGGGGACATGGGAAGGAGTTCTTGCTCTACATTTTTCAAGAAGATGCAAACCTTCAATACCATAAGCCTCAAAAAATGATATATTAGGCTTGTAGGCTATCACCTGGTCTTTTGATGCTTCAATGACATCAATTAAGAACATGTCTAAACCACTTATTGATTTTTCATAATAAGAAGGGATTTTATCAATATCAGGATCTAAACCTAAACATAAACAGTGCCCTAGCCTATCTATGTTTGATTTTAGAGATCCATAGACAGGGTTACTTAGCACGCTTTAAGATCAGCTGCTGTGATAAGCCCTTCTACTTCAAAGCCTTTTGCTTTAATGTTTTCAATTGCGCCTTCCTGACGATTAATTATTCCAAGAACTTTTACTATACTAATATCATTATCAATTAAAATATCAGCCGCCCGCATCGCAGCCCCACCGGTAGTTAAAACATCTTCTACTAGTACAGCACGTTGCTTTGATTCAAATCCACCCTCTATAAGTTTGTCCGTGCCATAGCCTTTACCGCTTTTTCTAACAATAATAAAAGGCTTATTCAGCTTTATTGAAAGAACAGAGGCTAAAGGTACTGCTCCTAATTCAGGGGCCGCAATTAGATCGTAGCTACTAGGATCTGGAAATCTATCCGCCAAAGCAGATGTTAAGGCATCCAAAACATCCGGCTTTGTTTCTAGTAAATATTTATCAATATAGTAATCTGTTTTCTTACCAGCGCGTGTTGTAAACTCGCCGGTAAGAAAAGCAACATCTTTTACTCTTTGAATTAATGCTTTATCGAGAGACATTCTATGCGTCGTAGTATAGTTCGAATTCGACAGGACTTGGACGAAGGGCTACTTCGTTTACTTCAGTCATTTTATATTCGATCCATGCTTCGATAACATCTTCAGTGAAAACGTCTCCTTTTAACAAGAAATCATGATCTTCAGAAAGCGCATCTAAAGCTTCTTTCAAATCTCTAGGTGCTTGAGGCACATTAGCCAACTCTTCAGGTGGAAGATCATAAATATCTTTATCTAAAGCTTCTCCTGGATGAATCTTGTTTTGAATCCCGTCTAAGGCCGCCATCATTAATGCTGGGAAAGCTAAATAGGGGTTAGCTGTTGGATCTGGACATCTAAATTCAAACCGTTTTGCTTTTTCAGATGAGTGATAAGTTGGGATTCTGATAGAAGCAGATCTGTTTCTGCTTGAATATGCAAGATTAACAGGAGCTTCGTAACCAGGTACCAATCGCTTATATGAGTTTGTTGTTGGGTTAGTAAACGCTAATAAAGCCTTAGCATGCTTTAGAATCCCACCGATAGCATACATCCCCATTTCTGACATGCCACCATATCCGTCACCTGCAAATAAGTTTTTATTATCTTTCCATAAAGAAAAATGAACATGCATACCACTACCATTATCTTGAAAAATTGGCTTTGGCATAAATGTGACAGACTTACCCTGTTCGTAAGCTACATTCTTAATAACATACTTGTATACCATCATTTGGTCAGCCATTTTTAATAATGTGTTAAATTTCATATTAATCTCAGACTGTCCGCCTGTACCAACTTCATGATGTTGTGCTTCTACAGGAATGTTTAAATCTTCCAGTATAATCATCATTTCACTTCTAATATCTTGATGTTTATCAACCGGAGGAGCAGGAAAATATCCACCTTTAAGACGTGGCTTATATCCAAGGTTTTGTTCGCTGTCGTTGCCTGTATTCCAGGATCCTTCAACTGAATCAACTTGATAAAAACCTTCGTTGTGAGATTGCCCATAAATAACGTTATCAAAAATAAAGAATTCAGCTTCAGGTCCAAAATAAGCTGTATCTGCTAACCCTGTGCTTAATAGGTACTGCTCTGCTTTCATAGCAATACTTCTTGGGTCTCTATTATATTTTTGTCCTGAAATTGGATCTACGATGTTTCCAGAAATAATAAGTGTCTTATGCGCCATAAAAGGGTCAATAAAAGCAGTTTCGACATCTGGCATAACCAAC
The DNA here is from genome assembly GCA_938082985.1 of uncultured Candidatus Marinamargulisbacteria bacterium. Classification (GTDB taxonomy): domain Bacteria; phylum Margulisbacteria; class Marinamargulisbacteria; family CALLLO01; genus CALLLO01. Next base: position 4,393 of record CALLLO010000023.1, read on the forward strand.
ATGTCTGATTCATTAATAGCCTTCCAACCTCTAATACTAGAACCATCAAATCCTAAACCTGATGTAATTGAATCTTCGTCAAACTGACGCGCTGGAAGAGAAAAATGTTGCCATGCACCTAAGAAATCTGAAAATCTAACATCTACAACTTCCACTTCCTCTTCTTTTATAAGTGACATCACGTCTTTATTTGTTTTACAGCCTTGCATGATTTTTTCTCCTCATCATAGTTATTAACCTCGAAATTCTAACAAATATTCCTATCTGAGACAATCCCGGATTACATTGTTTGATTTGGGCTTTTACCTAATACCGCAGCTAAAAGGGCCATACGCATATAAACACCATTTTCAGCTTGTTTAAAATAACGCGCTTTAGGGTCGTCATCTATGGCTGGGCTAATCTCGTTTACTCTGGGTAAAGGGTGCAACACTGTTAAATCTGCTTTTGAAGTATTTAACAAAGACTGAGTTAATTGGTACTTATCTTTCAGGTCATCATAATTATCGTCCTTAGAAAAACGTTCTTTTTGTATTCTAGTTACATACAGAACATCTAAATCCTTAATGGCTGATTCTAAGTCTTCTGTTTCAGTTACCTGACAACCGTACTCTTTTAGAATGTTTGATATATGCTGAGGAATGGCAATGGTTGGATGTGAGATAAAGGTAAAGTTTATAGAGTAAAATCGAAGTAGATGTACGAGTGAATGTACCGTTCGTCCAAATTTAAGATCTCCCAAAAATCCAATCTTTAAATTGTCTAGCTTCTTTTTTTCAGAAAATATTGTGTAGAGATCGAGTAATGCTTGTGTGGGATGTTCGTTTGGACCATCCCCAGCATTAATAACTGGAACGATAGATTTTGAAGCTATTCTGTCTGCTGAGCCGCTCTCTGGATGCCTCGTCACAATTACGTCTGCGTATTGAGAGACTACGTGCCCTGTATCCTCTAGGCTCTCCCCTTTTGCAGAAGAGCAAGCCATGGCCTGCTCAACAGTTATAACGTTTCCTCCGAGCCGCATCATGGCCGCTTCAAAAGACAAACGTGTCCGTGTACTAGGTTCAAAAAACAAGGTTGCAAGAATGTAACCGTCTAAAAGTTTTGAGTTAGTCTTAGAGTGTATCCCAGACTCCATCTTACTTGTGATAGAAAGAATATATTCTAAATCATGTTTTGTAAATGATTGAGAAGAAGTAATGTGATGATTTTGGAGCGTCTTTCTGGCTACTCTAAAATCATCACTCATTTATTACCCTTCTTTTTTCTCTTCAGCTGGAGCGGATCCGGCATCACCTTCTGCAAGAGCGTCAAGTTGCGTATCCGTCATCTTACGTGCAGGAGCTACTCTAATAAGAGTCTCGTCTGCATTGGTTAAAAAGGAATATTTACCACCCGTGTCCAAGGTTTTGACTTTAATAAAATCACCAACATTTAGTTCTGATAAATCAATAACTATTTTTGCAGGAATATTTTCTGGAGCAGAATATACTCTTAATGAAGTTAGTTTCTGAATTAAAACCCCTCCAATTTTAATACCTGGAGCATTTCCAACTAACTTTATTGGAACCTCAATTTTTATAGGTTTACCCTCTTGAACTCTCATAAAATCAACATGCATAATTTCTTGAGAAATAGCATCCCGATCAATCTTATACACAACAAGTTTGTTGTCT
>CALLLO010000024.1 GCA_938082985.1 uncultured Candidatus Marinamargulisbacteria bacterium
GATGAGTTTAAGCTCATTATATTTTTCGAAATTTTATGATAATCTTCTAGCTTCAAGTTACCCGCCGAAAATGAGTTCACAGCTTCCTTTAAGATAGATCCTGCATTTATGCCCACTGTATTCAAAGGTGAAGTGGCAATGTTTAAGGTAGAATAGACGGCGTTAGCCAACGAATGGTCACGTTCAGAGCTACTCTTTAGTAATGCCCCAAAACTTTCAACTCTAGAATCGCTTTCATCAAAAAGTGTTGCCAGATTTCCTGACTGTACGTGAGTGACCATCTCTCGTAAATTTTGAACTTCCTGTTCCCGTTCAACCCCTTCTGCAATATGTTTAATAACAGAAGCCGCGGAAAACAAAGGCCCCAAACCCGGTACCATTTCCATTAAATCACTCAATTTATCAGCATTATCTGCTGCCAAACCTTTAAGCGAATCTAGTGTAGATAGTATCGTGTCAGCATTTTCTTTTAATGTTGCGAACTCAGCGTCATCAAAAGAGCCACCTTCAAGAAGAGTAGTAATACATTTAGGTAAGGAGGTAAAGGAAGCCAATGTTTTTGCTAATTCTACAAATTCGGGCTTATCTGGATCTTTGAACTCTGTTAAGGAAGAGGATGTTTTAACTCTATTGTAAAGTAATAGAGCCTCTAATTTACACGTAGTAACCACTTTAGACATGCTTTTTTTTATTTTATTTGATTGGAGTTGTTGAGTCATATTTTCGACTTTACTCGTTAACCCTCGGCTATCGTATGCTTTTTTAACATACGCATGCATACTTTTGTTTAGCTGAGTCTCCATACTATCAAAGGCTTTTTTGAATGCAGGATCCGTTTGTAAAAGATTCTCTTTGAAAGCAGTTTTTTTACTTCCCATTTTCACTTCTTTTTTAGGTCTTAGAATAGCTCCTGAGTCTGTCTCAGAAAGAATGCTTTTATGCGCTAATCGGTCGAGTACGTAGTCTGTAAGGTAGGAGGTGAAGCCCTCTGGTTGAGACACACCTTCGCCTTGTTCTGAAAGTGTTTTTTTAATCATGAGTTCGATATCTTTTTTTGTAGTCAGTTCACTCTGTGCTTTTATTTTTACTTCTAATTGAGGAGATATCTTATCAAAGAGATCCATATAGTCGCCTTTGCTTAAGGTTCTACCAAACATACTTTTTTGCGAATATAATTTGGACCATGTTTTTTTAGTGGCTGTTTTTTTTGAGTGTAGTTCAAACTTAGCTAACTTAACCGAGTCCATACTACCAATCGTTTTACTCGTTTCTTGAATCACTTTTTTATGCTCTAAACGATGATGTATATACTCGGTTAGTCTCTTAACATAGCTGTCTTTTTTGTCTGCGGGGATGGCTTGAAAGGCTTCATTTGAAGCACAAACTTCCTGCACGACGGGTCGAATAGACTCTACATCAATATGTGTCTGTGACTGGAACCCTTCAATGAAATTTTTAGAAAACTCACTCATATTCTTTGAAATTACAATTAAATCGGCAGCTAGCAAGAAGTTTTGATTAAGAGGCGTTCCAGGTTGAGGGTCCGTCCCAGTGACTAGCTCAAGCCCTTCGGCTGTTTTTTGCATAGCTGTTACTGAGTGTTGTAATGCCTTAATCTTGGCCATGGTGTCGTTGTTGGCTAAGCTTGTCATTATCAGCTCTTCACTTTCTTGCTTTAACTTCTCAGAAATTCCCGTAAATAGTCCCCCAATACTTTTGTCATATTTAGTTTTTAAGTCTGGCTGACTAAGTAACAAATCATTAATATCAGCGTCAATATCGCTAACTAAGCGGCCACAAACATGATCGTATTGGGTGCCCATAAGTGTCGTAAATGTGCTTTGCAAGTGTTTTTCTGTATACAAGTTGAGGAGAGTTTTATACTTTTCTTTGGCCAGCTCAGAAGAGTCCCCTGATCTAGCCGTATCTGTAACAAAGCTTTGTTCTAAATCTCTTTTATTTTGTATGGTATGCATACGTTCTGTGAGGGTTATTTGAATAGAAGAAATACTTTCTTGAAACTTAAGATGTGAGTGTTTAACAAAACCTATAATTTCAGCTTCAATGCTTTCCTTGCTGGCTTCTACAGCCGTTTTTGCTTGAGTAATAGTAGCCAGATTTACCTTATCAAAAAACTCCTGAGAGTCGCTTAATGGCTGCGAAAAAAGGGAAGCCGTGTCTGGAATCTCACTTTTCAAAGCTATAATATCTGGGTTTGACTTAAATATTTCCTTATCAAAAATAGTATCAAGTTTGCTAATGATATCCTTTTTTTGTTCTCTATCTTTATCCACAACAACAGGCTTATCTAAACCAGTAGCTTCCAGCTCAGGCATAGGTGTAACAGGACCAGCAGGAGAGGGTGAAACACTAGATGTGTCTTTATACCGAAAAAGTGTTCTAAACAAGTTAGAAATATTTTTAATAAAACGTGAAACCGATCGTCTATCTTTAGTTGAACGTTGAGTCTCTGGAGCATCTATGGGGCTGGCCTTCTGTGAGCTTGCGGAGCGTTTTGTAGAAAAGGGATTGTTTAATGAGAGTTTATTCATAATAGGTTTACCTCGTAATTAGTGTATACAAATGCTTTTCTAGGTTAGAAGCAATGGTATCAATTTTTCTAATAAAAGAATCTAAAAAGCTCATATCTGCTTCTCTAGCGTTTAACATAAGTTTATTTTCACAAAATTTAAATTCAAAATGATATTTTTTTATACTACAAGAATCTATAAGGTCTATCCCCTCTGTGTTCAGAGTAAAAACAAAATACCCATCTTCGTGTTTGATAGCCGTATTTTTATTAGTAATAGTTATTGAGGTGTGTGGGTCTAAAAATGCCTGGAATTTCTCTTTTAAAAATGTTAATTTTTTTTCAGAAAACCTTACGTTTACGAGTGTTTTTTCTTTCGCTTGAGACGCACATTGTAATTGTAGAATATCTAAGATGACCATATAGAAATGATTTTATCCATACTAATGATTGCGCTTAGCAAAACAATAGCCAATAATATGAGTAGTTTCATAGCTTCTATAATAATAGGAGCGATGGCATCTTTAAATAAATCACCCAACTTATCACCAAAAATAACCGATACATGTTCGGGATGCCCTATTAGGCTTGCGTCACTTTCTATTAAGTGTTTGGTATTGGCCCATGTATAACCCGATATAACAAAAAACAGACTCAATATAACGCCGCAGGTTAACTGGCCTATTAAAAAGCCAATAGTCCCGGCTACACCAAGCAATAACCACGTAGACACTGAAAATAAAAGAATCGAAAAAACAGACGCTAACATAAAGCGATTAGAAAACCTCGCAATAGTCTCCACACCTTTAAGATAATGAGGACATTCTTCGCCTGTCCAAATAGCTGGATTGGTATCAAGTTCTTCCTGCATCACGGTATTAATTTTTTTATAAGCGCTGGAAACAGCCCACATGACCAAGGCAATAGAACCGACTAACAAACTTAAACCTAAAAGTATCCCTAAGGTAAATTTTGTATTTAAAAAATGAATTTCATAAGGAATGATTAACTCTGTTAAATCTAAATGTTGAAAATGTGTACCAGTTTGATTTATATCTACATTAATATGAGGTAAAACAGACTTATATAGGGAGGACTTTAAAGCTTTAATTGTGAATAAAATAAGATAAACGAAGGTGCTTAACGAGACTGTAATTATAGAGGCGATATAAAAATAGCACATACCTACGTTACAATTGGCATGAATCATATGGAGCTGTTTTTTTTCTTTGTCCTTAAACTCTAGCATTTCACTTATAGCCACTGCATTATCAATGATAGGTTTACAAAACGAATCAGTAAAAATAGAAAAAGAGCCTATTAAAAAGGCAAGAGCCATAAACCCAATGTTATAAAAGTCATCAAAAACGTGTACCGTATCTCCAGAAATACTAAAGCCAATTTCAATGAAAAAACAGAGTAAAAGTGTGATTAAAAAAGCGGCAAAAAAC
>CALLLO010000025.1 GCA_938082985.1 uncultured Candidatus Marinamargulisbacteria bacterium
TTTCATCGTTTACTCCTAGCCTTAAATTTGGTGCCGATATTACCCTTATTAAAATGTTTTAGTAAAACATCTGTTACATATCCTGGACCAATTAGGGTTGGAATACCTGCCTCTGTTGCGGATTTTGCAGCATATAGCTTAGATGTCATGCCCCCTGTGCTCTTATCGTCAGTATTTGAATCTGCCATAGCTAAAATTTGGTCATCTATTTGATCTACATATGAGATAAGGGTTGCGTCAGAGAAATGTTTTGGATTTTTATCATAAAGGCCATTCGTGTCCGTTAAGATAATATAATCTGTAGCTTCTAAAAGTTGAGCTACCTGACTAGATAGCGCATCATTATCGCCAAATTGAAGCTCTTCTGTAGAAACCGTATCGTTCTCATTAACAATAGGTATGATATTATGTTCTAGTAACGTTCGAAAGGTATTTAGTGTGTGTGTCCGTCTTTTATTATCAAGAAAAGCATTTTTTGTGAGTAGGATTTGAGCAACTTGCAGGCCATGTTTTGTAAACGCAGTATCATATTCTTTCATCAGTAAAAACTGACCAACAGCTGCAGCGGCTTGCTTTTCCGGTATGGTCTTTTTTTTTATATCAAGTTTTTTAGATCCACATGTAATAGCGCCAGATGTTACAAGTACAACATTTTGGCTTAGGGTTACCTTAATTTTAAATATTTGATCAGCAATATGTTGCAGGTGAGCTACATGTAACTCGCCATTCTCATTCGTTAAGATATTGGTTCCAACTTTTATGACAATCGTCATGTTAGAGCCCCTCTGTATGTGCCGAATGAAGCTTGTAAATGGCTTCAATAAGCGCTGTAATACCTTGTTTTGAAAATGATGACATGCTCATCATTTCAACTTTATTATTTTTGAAATAGAGATCTAATGCCTCTAAGTCTTCACTAGAAACCATATCAGATTTAGATAAAACTGTAATAATGGGCTTGCTTGTTAAATCGTAATCTGATGATTTTAATTCAGACTGAATGGTTACATAGTTTGCGTAAGCCTCCTCAGGTGTTTGAGTTGCGGCTACTAAATGAATAAGCAAACGTGTTCGATCTATATGCCTTAAAAAATCATGCCCCAAGCCCTGTCCTTCAGACGACCCTTCAATAAGTCCTGGGATATCTGCAAGGATAATTTCTTTATCATAATATTTAAGAGTACCTAAATTAGGAAACAAGGTCGTAAAGGGGTAATCCCCAACTTTAGGTGAAGCACTCGTAAGAGTTTTAAGTAGGGTAGACTTACCTGCATTAGGAAGTCCAACAAGTCCAACTTCTGCTAACATTCGAAGTTCCAATGTTATTTGTTTGTTCTCTCCTGATATTCCTGTTTGTGCATAGCGCGGAACACGGTTTATAGATGTTGCAAACTTTGCATTCCCTCTGCCACCTTTGCCGCCTTTTGCTGCAATGAATACAGCTCCTTCTTTACATAAATCAGCTATTTTCTCACCCATATCATCGTAAACAATCGTTCCAGCAGGTACTCTTAATGTTGTATCTTGTCCATCTGGCCCATATTGTTTTTTACCTTTCCCGCCTTCTCCAGATCTAGCTTTATAAGGCTTGTTAGTTTTAAACTCAATTAATGATTGAAGCGAAGTTGTTGCTTTTAAGATAATATCCCCGCCACGGCCGCCATCCCCACCATCTGGACCTCCGTGCGCGACATATTTTTCTCGTCTAAAACTTGCAGCACCAGGGCCGCCATTTCCAGATGATATATGAATAGTTACTTGATCAATTGCCATTTTTTTATAAAAAAAAGAAGCCTGAATTCAGACTTCTTTTTAGGTTCCTAGAGTAAATGAATTTTAAGATGCGTATACAGAGATTTTCTTTTTGTTTTTGTTGACGTATTCAAACTTAACAAAACCATCTATTTTAGAAAAAATTGTAAAATCTTTCCCAATTCCCACATTGTTTCCAACATGAAAGCGAGTGCCTCTCTGTCTTACAATTATACTTCCAGCATTGACAGCCTGGTCACCAAAAAGCTTTACGCCTAATCGTTTTGATTGACTGTCTCTTCCGTTTTTAGTACTTCCCTTACCTTTTTTATGTGCCATGTCTTACCTCGTTATATTGTTTCTATTTTTACAGTAGTCAAATGTTGACGATGACCCTGTGTTTTTTTATAACCAGTCTTGCGTTTCCACTTAAATACTAATTCTTTTTTGTCTTTCTTATGCTCAAGTATAACGCCTTTTACGACGGCTTCGTCAACATATGGTTGACCTATCTTGGTCTCTTTCCCGTTTGATACAAGTAATACTTTATCAAATGTGATTTTAGATTCGGTAGTACCCTCAAGCTTTTCAAAATCAAGAATAGTTCCGGACTCAACTCTATATTGCTTACCACCTGTTTCTATAACTGCAAACGCAGAAGAACTTTCTACCTTAGATTCTGACGCTTTGTCCGTTATCTTCTTATCTATTATTTTTGTCATGTGTATAACTCCTATCCTATATAGATTAAGATACTAATCTCTATCAATATGTCTGTCAATAATAATATGTAATAATAAAAACTTGATTAGGTTTTCGTGTTGACACTCTATGCTGGCTATGTTACAGTTTTCATCTGCATTTTGCAGAGCATGGGCAGAGGCTCGTAGCTCCAACTGGTAGAGCGTCGGTCTCCAAAACCGAATGTTGTCGGTTCGAATCCGTCCGGGCCTGCCATTAATTGCAGAAATTTTATTTATGGAGTAGAGAGTAGACATGGCAGATAAGAAACAAAGCTCTTTAGTTGGTTCAGATTTTAGTCAAGAATTACGAAAAATTACTTGGCCAACCCGAGAAGCCGCTATTAAGGCTATGATTCTTGTTGTAGCTATCATGATCTTCTCGACTATTTTTGTTGGTGGCTTAGACGTTTTATTTGCAAAACTTTTTGTTTTGATCAGAGGATTAAAGTAATGACTGAAGACGATATTGTAGAAGGGTTAGTAGTTGTAGAAAGTGATGACCAAGATGACTTATCTTCGGGGGAAGGTATAGTTGAAGAGGTTGTGGATTTTGATGATGACGACACTCTCGTCCCTAGCGATATAGAAGATGAGGAAGAAGGCGGTGTTCCTGACTTTGATAAGGGGTTTTGGTTTATTGTTCAATGTTTTTCAGGGCATGAGTATAAGGTTCAGACTCGCGTGCAGCAGTTGATGGAATTGGATGCATTCAAGGAAAATATTTTTAGAGTGCTTGTTCCAGAAGAAGAGACAGTTGAAATTAAAAATAATAAAAGAGTGGAGAAAGTGACTCGTATTTTCCCCGGTTATGTTTTCGTTCAGATGGCTCAAGATGAGCATGCTAGCTTTGAGATTAGGCAGTTACCTGGCGTTGCTAAGTTTATAGGTACTAAGTCGGGAGCTACGCCAGTAACTGAAGATGAGATTTTGAAGGTTTTACGTAAAGCTGGAGATAAGACTAAGAAAGTAGATGTCGATTTTGAAGTAAGTGATGTAATTAAGGTTATAGGGGGTCCATTTAGAGGGTATGCAGGTCCTATAGCAGAGATTAATACAGATAGAGGTAAGCTAAAAGCGATGATTTCAATATTTGGGCGTGAAACACCTGTTGAACTTGAGTTTGATCAAGTTGAGAAAACGGTATAAGGAAGGATAGAAAGATGGCAGAAAAACAGATAATGTCTAAAATTAAATTGCAACTCCCAGCTGGGAAGGCGAACCCGGCTCCTCCTGTTGGTCCAGTTTTGGGTCAGCATGGTGTGAATATTATGGATTTTTGTAAGGCATATAATGACGCTACTAAGGATCAAGTAGGGAATGTTGTTCCTGTAGAGATTACAGTGTACAAGGATCGAAGTTTTAAATTTATCTTAAAAACGCCTCCCGTTTCGGACTTGATAAAAAAGAAATTGAAAATTAAGAGTGCATCAGCAACTCCTAATACTGTGTTTGTTGGGACTTTATCTGCGGCTGACGTTAAAGAGATTGTTGATATTAAAATGAAAGATTTAAATGCAAATGATGAGGCTTCCGCGATAAAAATTGTAGAAGGTAGTGCGAGAAGTATGGGAGTGAAGGTGGCTTAAATGGCTAAAAGTGGAAAGAAGTATGTTGAGCAAGCATCAAAGATTGATAGAGAGAAGCTTTACACGCCTGTAGCGGGTTTGTCCTTGATTAGGGAGTCGTCCTTCGGTAATTATGATGAAACAATTGAAGTTCATTTTAATTTAGGGATTGATCCTAGGCATGCTGACCAACAGTTAAGGGGAACAATTGTGCTTCCACATGGAAGTGGGAAGCTGATAAAAGTAGCGGTTGTGACAAGTGAAGCTAAGGCTAATGATGCTATTGAAGCTGGAGCTGATGAAGTTGGTGGGGATGATTTAATCGCCAAAATTCAAGGTGGTTGGCTTGACTTTGACCTTTTGATTGCTACGCCGGATATGATGGGTAAAGTTGGTCGATTAGGACGTATGCTTGGAGCTAAGGGTTTGATGCCAAACCCAAAAAGTGGAACCGTTACTCCTGATGTTAAAAAGGCTGTTTTAGAATTTAAATCTGGTAAAATTGAATATCGTAATGATAAGGCTGGTATTATTCATTTAGGTATTGGTAAGAAATCTTTTTCTGTTGATAACCTTGTAGATAACTTTATGTTGGTCTATGATACGCTCCAAAAAGTTAAACCTTCCAAGGCTAAGGGTGTTTACATTAAGTCAATTAGTGTTGCATCTAGTAAAGGGAATGGACTTTTTATCGAGCCAATAGATGCGAAATGGGAACAATAAAATGAGTACAATTACAGCAGTAAGACAGGAAAAGATAAACAAGATAGAAGAAATTACAGCATTGGTAAGTGGTTCTGAGCTTGTTATTCTTTCTGACTTTAGCGGGCTAAGCGCTAATGATTTGAATAATTTGAGATCGCAACTTCGTAAAAATGGCGCGAAATCAAAGATTTATAAAAACACGTTCATGAGACGTGCTCTAGAAGGCTTAGGAATTGAATTTCCTGCCGATATGTTGCAGGGTCCCACTATTTTTGTTAGTGCGGAAAAAGATATTGTAGCTGCGAGCAAGGTGTTAGCCGAGTTCGCAACAAAGAGTGAGGTATTAACCATCAAAGGTGGAGTAATGCTTTCAGCTGCAGTTGATAAAGATACGATCAATGCGTTGGCGAAGTTGCCGAGTCGAGATGAGCTAATAGCGAAAGTTGTTGGTGTAATTAAGGCTCCATTAACTGCATTGGTCGGGAGCTTGTCAGGTCCTATTCGAGGGATCACTGGAGTTCTATCGTCAATTCAAACAAAAAAAACAAACGGAGGTGAGTGACAATGACTGAAGCAACGATTAAAGAGTCTGTTGAATTAAGTAAAGAGTCGCAAACTATAGTAGAAAGTATCGAAAACATGACTGTGTTGGAGCTTTCAAAATTAGTAAAAGCATTAGAAGATAAATTTGGTGTAGTTGCAGCTGCTCCTGTAGCCTTTGCTGCAGCAGGCGCTGGAGCAGAAGCAGCAGAAGATTCTGGTTCAGCTACTGTAGACGTTATCCTAACTGGATGCGGAGACAAAAAGATTCAAGTATTAAAAGCTGTTAGAGAAATTACTGGTTTAGGCTTGAAAGAAGCAAAAGAAATGGTTGATAACGTTCCTAAAGTAATTAAGGAAGGTATTGAAAAAACTGAAGCTGAAGAGATTAAGAAATCTCTAGAAGCACAGGGTGCTAAAGTAGAAGTTAAGTAATTTTAATTTTAGTTTTCTTAAAGCGGACCCGATCTACTTATGTAGATCGGGTCGTATTGTTATAATTGAGGTGAGCGTCGCGTGGTTGAATTAAAGACAAAAAAACGAATTAGATTGAATGAAAAAGAAAAAAATAGAGATTATCTAGATCCTCCGGGATTAGTTGATATTCAAAAGAACTCTTTTAAAAAGTTTGTAGAAGAAGGGTTAAAAGAAGAGTTTGATAATATTTCTCCCATAGTTGCATATGGTGGAAAATTTGAGTTAGAATTTTTAGACGGGTATCATTTTGATGAGCCTGAGTTTTCTTTTGAGGAAAGCCAAATCAGAGAAGTCTCTTACTCAGCTTCATTAAGAGTGCCAGTTCGTTTAGTTAGTAAAGAAACTGGTGAAGTTATAGAACAAGAAATATTTATGAGTGACATCCCTATGATGTCAGATTATGGTACATTTTTAATTAATGGTGCTGAGCGAGTTGTTGTTAGTCAATTTGTACGGTCTCCGGGTGTATATTTTAGACGAAAGGTGGGGCCTACACCGGATAGAGTTCATTATATTGCTACGATTATTCCTAATCGAGGTGCATGGTTAGAAATTGAAAGTGATAAAGACGATATTTTATTTGCAAATATAAATAAAATGAAAAAGCTTCCAATTACAACTTTTTTAGGTGCTTTAGGGTATACTGAAAAGGATTTAAATAAACTTACTAATAATAGTTCTATTTTTGCTAAGACATTAGAGAAGTTTCCAGTTGAAACTGAAGAGGAATCATTGTTGTCCCTTCATAAAAAATTACGCCCTGGGGACCCAGTAACTTTAGAAGGCGCTAAAACTCTTTTGAATAATATGTTCTTTGTTGAGTCGAAGTATGATTTAGCTACAGTTGGTCGTTACAGGGTAAATAGACGTTTAGGTATTAATGTAGATGAGTCTAAGGTAGTTTTGACGGGCGAAGATATTGTTGGTTCTCTAAATCATGTTCTAGAGCTTATGTCTGGCGCAGGTTCAACTGACGATATAGATCATTTGGGTAACCGTCGCATAAAAAGTGTTGGGGAACAGCTGCAAAAACAATTTAGAATTGGACTTGCTCGACTAGAAAGATTGATAAAAGAGCAAATGGCGTTAAAAGCTAATGAGAAAATGTCTCCTCAAAGCTTAATTAATATCAGGCCATTAGTCGCAGTTATGAGGGAGTTTTTTGGAAGCTCTCAGCTTTCTCAGTTTATGGATCAAACTAATCCTTTGGCGGAAATAGCGCATAAACGTAGATTGAGTGCCTTGGGGCCAGGTGGACTTACAAAAGAGCGGGCTGGTTTTGAAGTGCGAGATATCCATCCTTCTCATTATGGCAGAATTTGTCCTATTGAGACTCCTGAGGGTCCTAATGCAGGCTTGATTGGGCCTTTGGCTACTTTTGCTCGTGTTAATAAATATGGATTTATTGAAACCCCGTATAGAAAAGTAAAAAATGGCAAAATGACGGACGATATTGAGTATGTTACTGCTGATATTGAGGATAAGTTTTACATAGCGGCTTGGGATGCTCCTATTGACGATAATGAATTTAAAAATGACCTTGTTGTAGCTAGGTACAATCGCTCTTTTGATCTTATACCAAAAGGTAAAATTCAATACATTGGAGTTTCTCCGAAACAACTTGTTGGTGTTTCTTGTGGCTTAATTCCTTTTCTAGAGCATGATGATGCGAACAGAGCTTTAATGGGTGCTAACATGCAACGTCAAGCTGTCCCACTTATTTCTCCAGAAGCGCCGTATGTCGGTACGGGTCTTGAAAAAACAGTAGCTAGAGATTCTTCTGTTTTACTTAAAGCTCAAAATGCGGGTGAAGTTACTCATGTTAGTGCTGATGAAATCAGAGTTAAAACTAGCGCTAAGAAAGAAGATAAGTATAAATTAATTAAGTTTTTTAGATCGAATCAAAATACGACTAAGGATCAGTCACCTATAGTAAATATTGGTGATAAGGTTGTGCCTGGGCAACCTATTGCAGATGGTTCTTCCACTCAAATGGGTGAGTTGTCTTTAGGGCGTAATATTCTTGTGGCATTCTTGCCGTGGGAAGGTTATAACTTTGAGGATGCTATTGTTTTATCTGAGCGCCTAGTTAAGGATGATGTGTTTACATCTATTCATATACATAAATATGAAGTTGATGTTAGAACAACAAAGTTAGGCCTCGAAGAGATAACTCGTGAGGTTCCTAATGTTTCAGAAGAAGCGGTTAAGGATCTTGATGATCTTGGGGTAGTGCGATTAGGAGCCTTAGTTAAAGCGGGTGATCTTCTTGTAGGTAAAGTTACACCTAAAGGTGAGACAGAACCCCCAGCTGAAGAAAAACTTTTACGAGCTATATTTGGTGATAAAGCACGAGATATGAAAGATTCTTCACTCCGTGTGTCTTCTGGAGAATGGGGGAAAGTGATTGGCGTGAGAGTGTTCTCTAGAGACGCTGATGATACCTTACCTCCAGGAGTTAATTGTATTGTTAGAGTTTATGTTGCTCAGCTAAGAAAAATCTCTATAGGGGATAAAATGGCTGGACGTCATGGAAACAAAGGTGTTATTTCAACAATTTTGCCTGAAGAAGATATGCCATACTGTCCTGATGGTAGACCCATTGATATTATTTTAAATCCTCTTGGTGTTCCATCTCGCATGAACGTTGGTCAATTATTTGAAACTCTTCTAGGGATGGCGGCTCATGTTTTACAAGAGAAATTTGAAGTGCAATTATTTGATGAGATTTATGGAGAAGCTGCATCCGTTAATGAAGTAGAATCTCGCCTTACTGAAGCCTCTAAAGTTGAGGGGTATGATTGGGTTAATAGAACAGGAAAAGTAGTTTTAAGAGATGGGCGTACAGGCGAGGCTCTTGAGCGTCCCGTAACAGTTGGTTTTATGTACATGTTAAAACTTATCCATCTTGTTGAGGACAAAATTCATGCTCGTTCAACTGGGCCTTATTCCTTAGTTACTCAGCAACCTCTGGGTGGTAAAGCTCAATATGGCGGTCAGCGATTTGGTGAGATGGAGGTGTGGGCATTGGAAGCTTATGGCGCCGCTCATACACTTCAAGAAATGCTAACAATTAAATCGGATGATTTAACAGGACGTGCCAAAGCATATGAAGCGATTATCAAAGGGAAAGCTTTGTCAAAACCTGGCACTCCTGAGTCGTTTAGAGTTTTATTAAGAGAGCTTCGTTCGATCGCCTTAGACGTACGAATTGTATCGTCGGATGGTACAGAAATAGAGACACGATAGAGGAGTTGGAATGATATCAAATAGTTCGTCAGAATTTGACAGTTTAGAAATTGGCTTAGCTTCACCAGATAGAATACGTTACTGGTCTTTCGGTGAAGTAGAAAAACCTGAAACAATTAACTATAGAACCTTTAAACCTGAGCGAAAAGGCCTTTTTTGTGAAAAGATCTTTGGGCCGGTTAAAGACTGGGAATGTTCATGTGGAAAATACAGACGCGTAAGGTATAGAGGGATTGTCTGTGAAAGATGTGGTGTCGAGGTTACTCATTCTAAAGTTCGTCGAGAACGTATGGGGCATTTGGAATTAGCAGCACCTGTTACTCACATTTGGTTTCTAAAAGGTATTCCCAGTTATATGGGTTTGTTGTTGGATCTATCTACTAGACAGTTGGAAGAAGTAATTTATTATGATTCCTATGTAATTACTGATGTCGCGAACTCTCTTACTGGTACTCTTGAGGTTGGGCAATTAATTTCTTCTATGGAATTATTTGAGCTTAAGGAAAAGTTTTCTAGTAAGTTTAAAGCTGAAATAGGTGCTGGCGCCGTAAGGACATTGTTATCTAGTCTAGACTTAGCGAAATTAACAAAGCAACTCCGTGAAGACCTTGGCGAGTCAAAAGGTCAGAAACGTCTAAAAATAACCAAGAGATTACGCATTGTTGAAGCTTTACATAAGTCTGGAAATAAACCTGAGTGGATGATTTTAGATGCTATTCCTATTATGCCACCGGATCTACGTCCCATGGTTCAGTTGGAAGGCGGGCGTTTCGCAACTTCTGATTTAAATGATCTATATAGACGAGTAGTTAATAGAAACAATCGTCTTAAACGGTTGATGGATATTGGCGCACCCGAAATGATAGTAAGAAATGAAAAAAGGATGTTACAGGAAGCTGTTGATGTACTTATTTCAAATGGAAAACGTGGTAGATCTGTCACAGGATCTAACGGAAGACCTTTGAAATCTTTGGGGAATATTATTGAAGGAAAGCAAGGTAGGTTTAGACAAAACCTTCTTGGAAAGCGGGTAGATTATTCTGCTAGATCTGTAATTGTTGTTGGGCCTAATTTGAAATTTAGCCAATGTGGATTACCTAAAGAAATGGCACTAGAGCTATTTAAACCATTCGTTATTCGCAAGTTAGTTGATGAAGGACTCGTATCAAATGTAAAAAGTGCAAAGCGAAAAATAGAAAAACGTGATGTAGCAGTTTGGGCAATTTTAGAGGGAGTTATCCGTGGGCAAGTGGTATTACTTAATCGTGCGCCGACTTTGCATAGATTAGGGATTCAAGCATTTGAGCCTATTCTAGTTGAGGGATCTGCTATTCAGTTGCATCCACTAGTATGTACTGCGTTTAATGCCGACTTTGACGGTGACCAAATGGCGGTACATGTGCCCTTAAGTGTCGAGGCTCAAGCTGAGTGTCGATTATTAATCCTTGCACCTAACAATATACTTACTGCATCAAGTGGTCGAGCTATTGTTACCCCATCACAAGATATGATTTTGGGATGTTACTTTTTGACTGTAGATAACCCTGAGGAAGAAAACGGGAAAGGTAAAGTGTTTGCTGATTACGATGAAGCTATTCGTGCTTTGCATGCCCACGCAATTTCTTACCAAACAGTTATTCAGGTTAGATTATTTGGCAAGCGATATGAGACTACTGTTGGACGATGCATTTTTAACAAAGAAATTTGGGATGGGCTAAAGTGTCATACCATAGATCCTGAGGCTTTTATTAACGAGATCATTGGTAAAAAAGGCTTATCTGAGCTTGTATATCAATGGTATATTAAATTTGGGAGTCGCGTTACAGCAGATTTGTGTGATCGTCTTAAAAAAATTGGATTCAGATATTCTACTCTTTCAGGTATTTCAATTTCAATTGATGACTTAACAATTCCAAAGAAAAAAGCTCACATTCTTGCTGAAGCGCAAAGAAGTGTTGAGGTATTGAATAAGCAGATGGATTCTGGTGAGATCACTTCACATGACAAAACTTCACAGAGTAATGACATTTGGAGAGCAGCAACACAACGTGTATCTGATGCTCTTTCAAATGAAATGGGTCGGTTAAATAATGTGTATATCATGGCTAACTCGGGTGCTAGAGGTAATATGGATCAGGTGCGACAACTTGCTGGCATGCGAGGGCTTATGTCTGACTCACAAGGAAGAACGGTAGATATTCCTATTCGATCTAACTTTAAAGAGGGTTTGTCTTTGACTGAATATTTCATTTCTGCATATGGTGCTAGAAAAGGTTTAGTTGACACCGCGTTACGTACTGCTGATTCCGGATACTTAACACGTCGTCTAGTAGATGTAGCTCAAGATATTATGATTACGATTGAAGACTGTGGAGCAATCGAAGGAGTCGATATTAAAGCTATTACTAGTGGCCTTAATACGCTCGTAGAGTTAAAGGATATGTTAGAAGGGCGGATTTCAATGGAGGAAATTATTGATCCTGCAACTAAAGCTATATTAGTTGAATCTGGTAAAATAATATTCAGACATACTGCACAAGCTATACAAAAATCCGGAATACTTAAGGTTAAAACTAGAAGTGTGTTTCATTGCAAAGCTGAGCGTGGTCTATGCCAAAATTGTTATGGAATGGACCTTGCTACGGTACGAATGGTCAGTCTTGGTGAAGCGGTAGGAATCATCGCGGCTCAATCAATTGGTGAGCCTGGTACACAGCTGACTATGAGGACCTTCCATACTGGTGGAGTTGATTTACGTAAAGCTTCGCGTGTAGAGCTTACAGCCCCTCAACCTGGTACTGTTGAGTTTTCCGAAGAACTAGTACTAAGTAAAGTTGTCATTGGTGGAAAAGAAAACTGGATTGCTGTTACTGATGGAACCATGACCATAAATAATAAAGAAATTAAGCGTCAGATGATTATTCCTAAGGGAGCTGAAATTCTGGTTAAACCTAAATCTGAAGTTAAGAAAAACGAAGTTTTAGCAGCTTATGATCATATGTATCAATGTGGTGCGGTTGAAGAAGTTGGAATCGTCAAGCTAATGGATTTGGAGTCTTTAGAAGTTAATAAAGATTCTAAGTACAAGGAATTTTTAGCTCGAGAGAATGGTGAAATATTTGTTTACGACCCTAAGAAATCAGTGGAGTGCTTAGTAAGTGAGTCAGTGGCAGAGAAATGTGTTAATGGTGTGCGAGTGACCTCTGATATTCTTCAAAGTGATGAGCTTAAAGCGGGTGGCCTAGTTGTTAGTGTTAAAAAATCCGACAAGAAAAAGGTTAGTGAGTCACATATAGTAACAGCCTATCCTGGGCAATCTTATCCGTATATAAAAGGTGCGATTATTTTTGCTAATGACGGTGATAAGGTAACTATCAACGACATATTATATCGAGAAAGGTTACAAGATGGAGATGCCTCGAAAACTCAAGATATTGTTCAAGGTTTACCTCGTGTAGAAGAATTGTTTGAAGCAAGGAAGCCTAAAGAAGCTGCAATTCTTGCTGAAGTTGATGGGGTTGTTGATGTTATACATTATGATCACTACAGTGTTGTTTCTATAACTCCTGATGAAGGTAAAAGGAAAGAGTATAAGTTGGCTAAAGATACTCGATTGGGTGTTTATGCAGGGAAAAATGTTAAGAAGGGCGATCAACTTAGTGATGGTCGAATTAATCCCCATGACATTTCAATAACAAAAGGTATTGTTCCTACGCAGGAATATTTAGCAGAAGAAGTTCAACGAGTTTATAGATCTCAAGGTGTATCTATTAACAGTAAGCATATTGATGTTATAATTCGTCAGATGACACGTAGAATAACTATTACTGAAATGGGTGATAGTACCCTTTTATTGAATGAAATGATAGAATTGAAAGCATTTAATAAGATAAATACTGCATTAGTTGAAGAAGGTAAGAAACCTGCAAAAGGAGATAGGCTTTTATTGGGTATAACACGTGCATCGTTAAGCACTGATAGTTTTATTTCAGCTTCATCATTTCAACAGACGGCTTCTGTTCTTACAAAAGCTGCATTGGAAGGTCAATCTGATCCTATGACAGGATTAAAAGAAAATGTAATTATTGGTAAGCTAATTCCTGCAGGTACTGGGTTGAAACTTTACAAACATATATCAATTAAATCACTAAATAGTGAACATGAAGAAAAAATAGAAGGCCTTGTAGCTGAGGCGGCTTAGAAAAGAAAACTTGACATATGAGGCGCTTTTATGTAAATTGAGCGCCTCGTTTTAAACGAAAAAGGAGCAGAAAGTGCCTACATCAAACCAACTATTACGTAAATATAGAAAATCTAAAAAGAAAAAAGGTGGATCCCCAGCTTTAGAGGCTTGTCCACAAAGAAGAGGTGTGTGTACCCGTGTGTATACTACTACTCCTAAAAAGCCTAATTCAGCGCTTCGAAAAGTTGCACGTATTCGATTATCTAACGGGATGGAAGTTACGGGGTATATTCCGGGTGAAGGGCATAATCTTCAGGAACATGCTGTTGTTTATATTCGGGGTGGTCGTATTAAGGATTTACCCGGGGTTCGTTATCATGTAGAGAGAGGACGAGGTGATTTGCAAGGCGTAGATGATCGTCGTCAAAGTCGCTCTTTATATGGAACAAAGAAACCAAAGGATAAAAAATAAATGTCACGTAAAAATTCAAAAAATTTAAAGAGATATATTGCTCCTGATTCTAAATACAATAGTACTAAACTTTCAAAGTTTATAAATAGATTGATGTTAGATGGTAAAAAACGTATAGCAGAAAACATTGTTTACGCTGCTGTTGATAGATTGTCTAAAGAAACGGGTGAGTCTGTTGTTGTGTCGTTTGAGAAGGCTATTGCTAATGCTATGCCACTGATGGAAGTTAAATCAAGACGTGTAGGGGGATCTACTTATCAGGTACCAATTGAAGTCAGGGCAGATAGAGCTTTAGCCCTTTCTATGAGATGGCTTATTGCAAATTCACGTACACGTTCAGGTCGTACCATGATTGATCGTTTGAGTAGTGAGCTTATTGATTCGTACAATAATACTGGTATTACTATTAAAAAACGCGAAGACACACATAAAATGGCAGAAGCTAATAAGGCTTTTGCACATTTTAGATGGTAGGTTGAGATGAGTAATAAAAAAGTTACATTAAATAATATTCGTAATATTGGGATTGCTGCTCATATTGATTCTGGTAAAACAACGCTTACTGAACGTATTTTGTATTACACAGGAAAATCTCACAAAATTGGTGAAGTTCATGATGGTAATGCTACTATGGACTGGATGGAACAAGAGCAAGAAAGAGGTATTACTATAACTTCTGCTGCTACAACTTGTTTTTGGAAAAACATACAGATTAATATTATAGATACTCCTGGACACGTTGATTTTACAGTTGAAGTTGAGCGTGCAATGCGTGTTTTGGACGGTGTTGTAGCCGTCTTTTGTGCAGTTGGGGGAGTTCAACCGCAAAGTGAGACAGTGTGGAGGCAAGCTGAAAAATATAAAGTGCCTAGGATTTGTTTTGTAAATAAGATGGATAGAATGGGTGCTGATTTTTTTCGGGTCGTTCAAATGATGAAAGATAATCTTCATGCTAAGCCTGTTATTATTAATTTTCCAATTGGAGCTGAAGAAAACTTTGAAGGAATTGTTGATGTTCTTGGTGGTAAGCAATACCATTATCGGGGAGATAAAGGTGAAGAGGTTGAAGTAAAAGACATACAGCCTGAGTTTAAAGAGAAATATGATGAATTAAGAGAAGCCCTTATTGAGACTGCAGCAGAAGCGTCAGATGTGTATCTAGAGAAGTATATGGAGGAGGGTGTTCTTTCAGAAGAAGAAATTATTGATGGTATACGGAAGCTTACAATCGCAGGCGAGTATGTGCCTGCTTGCTGTGGGAGTGCTTTTAAGAATAAAGGAGCTCAAACATTATTGGATTATGTAGGACTCTTTTTACCTGCGCCTACAGATTTGGCCGATATAGTAGGTACAAAGCTGGATTCTGAAGAGAAGGTTTCTCGTTCGTCTAGTGAAGAGGCTCCTTTGTCAGCTTTAGCTTTTAAAATTCAAACTGACCCATTTGTAGGAAAACTTACCTTTGTAAGGGTTTATTCAGGACGATTAGTACCAGGAAGCTATGTTTTAAACGCATCTTCAGGGAAAAGAGAACGAATAGGTCGTATTCTTCAAATGCATGCTAATACTAGAGAAGAGGTTACAGAAGCAAGGGCCGGTGACATCATTGGTGTTATTGGATTAAAGGCGACAAAGACAGGGGATACTTTGTGTCCGGAGGATCACCCTATAGTTCTAGAGAATATAGTGTTTCCTGAGCCTGTTATTTTTGTTGCTATTGAGCCTAAAACAAAAGCAGATCAAGGTAAGCTTTCTACCGCCCTTGATAAATTAGGGGAAGAAGACCCGACTTTTAGGTATAAAACTGACCCTGAGACTAGTCAGACTATTATATCTGGTATGGGTGAGCTACATTTAGAGATTATTGTAGATAGACTCTTAAGGGAGTTCTCTGTTGGAGCCAATATAGGTCAACCACAAGTTGCATATAAAGAATCAATAAAGAAATCTGCAAAAGCTGAGGGCAAATTTGTACGCCAGACAGGCGGGCGTGGTCAATTTGGCCATTGTATTCTTGAAATAGTACCATTAGAAAGAGGTTCTGAGTTTGTTTTTGAGAGTAAGGTAGTTGGTGGGCGTATTCCTAAGGAATTTATGTCTTCTGTAGAGAAGGGTGCTGTGAATGCTTTAAATACTGGGATTATTGCAAATTATCCAGTAGTAGACGTTAAGGTTGTTTGTCATGATGGTTCTTACCATCCTGTTGATTCCTCTGACGTAGCGTTTCAAGTTGCTTCCTCATACGCAGTCAAAGATGCATTTAAGGCTGCAACACCAATTATACTTGAGCCTCTTATGGAGGTGGAGGTTGAAGTTCCTGAAGCTAATATGGGTGATGTTATTTCTGATTTGAACAGTAGAAGAGGTAAAATTGAAAAAGTTGAAGCTGATAAAAATAATATTCAACATATTAAAGCCTTAGTCCCACTTTCCGAGATGTTTGGATATGCTACAGCCATCCGATCAGTTACGCAGGGGAGGGGTGTTTACACTATGCAGTTTTTTATGTATAGTGAGTGCCCCAAACAGGTATTTGATACGATAGTTGCAGAAAGAAACAAGGGAGATGAGTAGTTATGGCTAAAGAAAAATTCGAACGAAATAAACCGCATGTTAACATCGGAACGATTGGTCACGTAGATCATGGAAAAACAACCCTTACAGCTGCAATTACGAAAGTATTAGCATCTATCGGAAACGCAGACTTTAAGGCTTATGATCAAATTGATGCGGCTCCAGAAGAACGCGAACGTGGGATCACAATTGCAACGGCACATGTAGAGTACGAAACAGAAAACAGACATTATGCTCACGTTGACTGCCCAGGTCACGCGGATTATGTTAAGAATATGATTACAGGCGCTGCTCAAATGGACGGCGGAATTTTGGTGGTAAGTGCTGCAGATGGACCCATGCCACAAACGAGAGAGCATATCTTGTTGGCAAGACAGGTAAACGTACCGGCTCTAGTTGTATTTTTAAACAAAACAGACCAAGTAGATGATGCTGAGTTAATAGAACTTGTTGACATGGAGCTAAGAGAGTTGTTGAGTATGTATGAGTTCCCAGGAGACGATATTCCTTTTATTCAAGGATCAGCTCTAAAGGCCTTGGAGTCAGAGGATGACAGCAGGGATAACGCAGATGTAAAGCCAATTTGGGATCTTATGGATGCGGTAGACGCGTACATTCCAATACCGGAACGTGAAACAGATAAGCCGTACTTGATGCCAATTGAGGATGTATTTTCAATTACAGGACGTGGAACAGTAGGGACAGGGCGAATTGAGAGAGGAATCGTTAAAGTAGGCGAAGAAATCGAAATCGTAGGTATGGCAGAAACGACACGAAAAGTGACGGTAACGGGCGTTGAAATGTTCAGAAAGTTACTGGATCAAGGCCAAGCTGGAGACAACGTAGGTATTTTACTAAGAGGTGTTGAGAGAGAAGACTTACTGCGTGGACAAGTGCTATGTAAGCCGGGGTCAATCAAGCCACATACAAAATTCAAAGCAGAAATTTATGTATTGAAAAAAGAAGAGGGTGGAAGACATACACCTTTCTTTAAAGGGTATAGGCCACAATTTTATATTAGAACAACAGATGTTACCGGCGATATTGAGTTACCAGAAGGTACAGAGATGGTTATGCCAGGTGACAACATCACAATTACGGTTGAGTTAATCATGCCTGTAGCATGTGAATCAGGTTTGCGTTTCGCAATTCGTGAAGGTGGACGTACAGTTGGTGCCGGTGTTGTAACTGAGATTATTGAGTAGAGAGAGAAGAAATGGCAGAGACAAAAAAACGAGCGCAAAATAAGATACGTATTAGACTAAAAGCATTTGACAATAGAGTGCTGGATCAGTCAGCGGAAAAAATTGTTAATACGGCACAGAAATCTGGTGCGAAAGTAGTTGGCCCAGTGCCGTTACCTACGCAAAAGAAGGTTTGGTGTGTATTGAAATCTCCTCATGTTAATAAGAGGGGTGGAGAGCATTATGAAATTAGGATTCATAAGCGGTTGATTGATATAGTTGACCCTCCAAGTTCAACTGTTGATGCTTTGATGCAGCTTGATTTGCCTGCTGGCGTTAATGTTGAGATAAAGTTGAACTAAAGGAAATATGATGCAGAAATTCATTCTAGGTAAAAAAATAGGTATGACACAAATAATCCAAGATTCTGGAGTTGTTGTGCCTGTGACGGTGATTAAGGCGGGTCCTTGTGCAGTTGTGGATATTCGGACCCAGGAAATAAATGGATATATGGCTATTCTTTTGGGGTATGAAGACCTCAAGGAAAAACATTTAAATATGCCTAAGTCAGGTTACTTTAAGAAGCAGGCAGTTGTTCCAAAAAAATATTTAAAAGAATTCCGTGTTGAGTCTACTGATAATTATGAGTTAAATGGTGTGGTTGATATATCTGTTTTTAGTGAGGATGATGAAGTCTGCGTTAAAAGTAAGTCAATAGGGAAGGGTTTTGCTGGCACTGTGAAGAGGCATAATTTTTCTCGTGGGCCGATGACTCATGGTTCTAAGAATCATAGGTTACCAGGTTCAATTGGTGCGGGTACAGATCCGGCTAGGGTTTTTAAAGGAACAAAAATGGGTGGCCATATGGGCAATCAGTTCGTTACTGTAAAGGGGCTCGTAATTGTTAAGGTAGATTCTGAGAAAGGGTTGCTCTATATCAAGGGTTCAGTTCCCGGAAAGAAAAATAATTTAGTGGAAATCTTTAGGTAGGAATGAACATGGAACTCGATATTTATACAATTGATGGGAAAAAAAACAAAAAGGCAAGTACTCCTTTTTTCGTTCAACATGATGTCAATCTGGAGCATGTGTATTACTTAGTTGATAAGTATCAGAAAGCATTTGTTCGTGATGGCAATCAGTCTACAAAAACTAGGTCTGAGGTTCGTGGTGGGGGAGCTAAGCCGTATAAGCAAAAAGGCACTGGGCGTGCTAGGCGTGGGACTAATCGGACTCCTTTAAGAGCGGGAGGCGGTGTTATTTTTGGTCCTAAACCTCGTTCGTTTAAAATTAAACTTAATAAACAGATTTTTAAAACAGCTTTTCAAAGCGCTTTCTTTGAGAAAAGAGATAGTTGTTTAGTTCTTAAAAATTCGGACAGAAATTTAAGAACTAAGGATTTTTCTGACTTTCTTGTGAAGTTGAAGCGTAAAGAAAATGAAAAAATATTGGTTGTAACTCGTTTTGATGAGACTAATATTATACAGTCCTGCAGAAATATTAAGGGCTTAACTGTTTGTGATCCTTCTTTTATTCCTCTTCAAGAATTATTAAGTGGAAAACTTGTGATATTAAGTGAAGCAGTTTTGTCTCAAATAGAGGAGATTTATTCAAAATGAAGCAAATTATAGAAGGTTTTGTCATTACAGAGAAAAGTGCAAGGGATTTAAGGGATAATAAGTATATTTTTTATGTAAATACTAAAGCAAATAAAATTGAAATTAAAAACTTTGTTCAAGAGTATTTTGCAGTGACAGTTGTTGGCGTGAATGTTGTTACTTTAAGGGGTAAGAAACGGCGAAGAGGAAGAATTGTAGGTCAAAGCAAAGGGCGTAAGAAAGCTATTGTTTCATTGAAGAATGGCGATTCAATTGAAAAGATAAAAGGATTATTTTAAAGGATAGGATATGGCTACTAAGAATTACAAACCAACATCACCAGCATTAAGACAACGTCGTGTTTCTGATTTCGCAGAAATAACTACCACAGAGCCTGAGAAATCTCTGTTAAGAGATTTGAAAAGTTCAGGAGGAAGGAATAACAATGGACGTATTACAGTCCGCTTTAGAGGCGGCGGTAGGAAGCGAAAATATAGAGTAATTGATTTCAAAAGAGTCAAGGATGGAATTCCAGCTATAGTTAAATCTGTAGAGTATGATCCTAATAGAACATGTTATATTTCTTTGGTTCAATATAAAGACGGTGAAAAATCATATATTCTTACTCCTGCAGATTTAAAAGTTGGTATGGAATTGCTTTCTGGTGAGAATGCTGAAATAAAGATTGGAAATTCATTGATGCTTAAAGATATTCCGGCTAGTAGTATCGTTCATAATATTGAACTTACCATTAAAAAGGGAGGGCAGTTGGCTCGTTCAGCTGGCTCTTACGCTACTGTAATGGGTAAGAATGATGGGTATGTTACACTGAAGCTCCCTTCTGGTGAAATTAGATTGGTGAATGAAGAATGTAGGGCGACTATTGGGTCGGTGAGTAATTCAGAGCATAGAAACACGGTTGTGGGTAAGGCGGGGGCTTCACGATGGAAAGGTCGTCGGCCACATGTTAGGGGTTCCGTTATGAATCCTTGTGATCATCCTCACGGCGGTGGTGAGGGTCGGGCTCCAGTCGGTCACTCAGGTCCTAGGACGCCATGGGGTAAGCCAACTCTTGGATATAAAACTCGTAAGAAACGAAAAACTTCATCGAAATTCATCGTTGGAAAAAGAAAGTAGGAGATATTAAATGGCACGTTCACTAAAAAAGGGTCCATTCGTTGACCAACATTTATTAAAGAAAATTGAAGATATGAATGCATCTGGAGAAAAGAGAATTATAAAAACTTGGTCGCGAAGATCTACTGTTATACCTGACATGATTGGTCATAATTTTGCTTTGTATAACGGGCGGAAACATGTGACTGTGTATATTCAAGAAAATATGGTTGGTCATAAACTCGGTGAATTTGTGCCGACTAGAACCTTTAGATCACATGCAAAAGGTAATAAGTAAAATGAGTAAACTTAGTATAGTTTCTGCTGAAGCAAAGTATGTAAGAATGTCTCCCTTTAAGATTAGGCGGGTAGCCAAGTTGGTTCGTGGCATGTGCGTTTTAGATGCGCTTAATATGTTAAAAAGATTACCGCACAAAGGGGCTAGGCTCCTTTATGGGGTCATGTATTCCGCTAAGTCGAATGCAGAAAATAATAGTAAAATATCTGACAGTCTAATTGTATCGGAGATTTTGATTAATGAGGGGCCTAGAATTAAAAGATTTCAGCCACGTGCTAGGGGACGTATGTGTGAAATAATAAAAAGGACTAGCCACATTTATGTTGGTTTAAATAGCATTAAAGGAGTTATTAATGGGAAATAAAGCAAATCCAAAAGGCTTGCGCTTAGGTATTGTGCGGGATTGGGATAGCGTATGGTTTGCAGAGGCAAATTACCCTTTATTAATACTTGAAGATATTAAGATTAGAAATTTCTTAAAGGATGAACTTTTAAGAGCAGGGGTTGCTGAAATTAAAATCAAGAGAAAAACTGATGTCACTGAGGCTGTGGTTGCTGTTGCTAGGCCCGGTATTATTCTAGGTAAAGCTGGAATAGATTTAGCTGCGGTAAGAAAGCAGTTAGGGAAGCTTTTAAATAAAAAAATAAATATTACTATAGTTGAGGAAAAACAGCCTGACTTAAACTCGAGATTATTAGGCACATGGATAACAGGACAATTAGAAAGACGAATTCCTTTTAGACGAGCAATGAAGATGGCTATGCAAAGAGCCTTGAAATCTGGAGCAGAAGGTATTAAAGTAGCTTGTGCTGGTCGTTTAGGTGGCGCTGAAATTGCCCGTACGGAGTGGTATAGTGAGGGTAAAGTCCCTTTGCATACTTTCAGAGCAAATATCGACTATACATTTACTGAGGCATTGACTACATATGGTAAGATCGGCGTTAAGGTTTGGATTTATAAGGGAGATGTCTTATCTCCCGGTGAAGTAACAGCAGAGTTTGCTGGTTAGTAAGGAAGTATTATGTTAAGCCCTAAAAAAACGAAGTTTAGAAAATTTCAGAGAGGAAGAAATCGTGGAAAAGCTACGCGTAATAATACGCTTGTATTCGGAGACTTCGCCCTTCAATCATTAGCCGCTAGCGATATAACGGACAGACAAATAGAGTCTGCTCGGCGAGCAATGACTAGATATGTCAAGCGTGGTGGTAAAATTTGGATTAGAATATTTCCTGATAGAAGTGTTACTCGCTTACCTGCTGAAACAAGGATGGGTAAGGGTAAGGGAGCTCCAGAGTTTTGGGTTTCTAGGGTTAAGCCAGGTACTATGATGTTTGAGATGAGTGGAGTCGAGAAGGATATTGCAAAAGAAGCTTTTCGTTTAGCTGCACATAAGTTGCCGGTAAAAACAAAATTTGTAAGTAGGTTCTAGGGAAAAATATGGAAGTAAAAGATATTCGTAAATTGAGCATTAGTGATATAATAGATAAAATTAAAGAAGTTGAAAAAAATGTAGTAGACTTAAACATACAAAAAGCGGCAGGCGAAGTTAAAAATGTTGCTCAAATTGTTGGAGTACGACGAAGTGTTGCTCGTCTAAAAACTATTCTTAACGAGAAAAAAGGAGCCTGTGATGTTAGCACGAAATAAACGTAGGACTAAATCTGGAGTTGTACTTAAGCTGTCTAGTTTAAACACAATTTCAGTTTTGGTAGAGACCTTGTCTTCTCATGAACGATACAAGAAAGTGTTCAAGACCTCTAAAAAGTATTTGGTACATTTAGATATAGGACAGAAAGTAAATGTCG
>CALLLO010000026.1 GCA_938082985.1 uncultured Candidatus Marinamargulisbacteria bacterium
CATGTTTAAACAGTGGTTATATTCGATATCACTGACTGAACGAGAGGGATTAACGGTCAATGATATGCACCGTTATATTTCAGGTGAAAGTGTCGCTGGTTATACAAAAGAAGAAAATCATCGGATTAAAGAAAAAAGGAAAACCGTCACGGATAGATGCTTTAAAGAATTTCTAACTCAACTCCCTATTGAGGAGCAGGAACTTTTAACGAAAGCCTTTAATGATCAATACAATGCCTACTCCTACCCGTCTTATACAGATATTCCCGTTTGGGCCGAAGGAATATCTGGCACATTTAAAGGGAAACCTTTAAACGTTAAGCCGACACAATATGAAGGCGTTGCGTTTTTAACTCACAAAGGTGTTGGAGCTTTAGCGTTTGATGTTGGTGTGGGAAAAACGATGACAGGCATTATTGCGACAGTTGAAACTATGCAGAAAGGATGGTCCAAACGTCCGCTTTTCTTAGTGCCTAATTCTGTATATGCCAATTGGATAAAGGAGATTACAGACCTATTTCCTGACATTACAGTGAATAAACTAGGGAATTTATCGGATTATGATGGAGAGATAACCGATGGAAGTTTAAGTATTATGACGCATGAAGGCCTAGAGCGTATTGGTTATTCTGACGATGTTCGAGAAGACCTTTTAAATGAAGTTATTGACCAAATGGCGATGCGGTCTACTAATAAACGTAAAGGGGCACAGGAAGAAGAACGTTGCGACATGTTTCTCGGTAAAGCACAGCGCCGTGCTGATATTAATATAGATATCTTCGGTTTTGATCATGTCACAGTAGATGAAGCGCATCGCTTTAAGAATCTTTTTTCTAAGGCGGATTCTCGCCGAGATAAGGTTAATGAGTTCAGTGGATTAACGGCTTCAGCTTCGATGAGAGCTGCTAAGTTGTTTTTATTTACACAATATATTTTAAGACATAACGGGAATAGAAATGTCTTTTTATTAACGGCTACACCGTTTAATAATTCTCCGTTGGAGGTCTACAATATGTTGAGCTATATAGCGAGATATCGACTTCGTAAAATGGGGATCAATAACGTCAACGATTTTATGGAGATGTTTGTAGATGCTCATTATGATTGGGTGGTAAAACCAAGCGGAACGATTGCGAAGCAACAAGTGGTAAAAGGATTTTTGAATGCGGGTGTCCTACGCGATCTCATTAGTGAGTTTATGATGTTTCGGACAGCGGCGGATGCGGATGTAAAACGTCCTGAAGATACGACAAAGATAATAGAGTTAGATCCATCAGATCTTCAATCTGACTTAATGAAGACGTATGAATGCCTCGCGATGAGTAACAAATCACAGGGTGATGTCTTGAAGGCTATCAGTAAGATGCGTCTTTTAGCTTTATCTCCTCATATTGTTACATCTGAACCCCATGAGATTAGTCCTAAAGACTTTGTTGAACATAGTCCAAAGCTTTTATATACAGCACGAGCGATACAACGTGTACTCCTCGATGCTCCTGACACCTCTCAGTTAATTTATTTCCCTCAAGGAAAAGCTTGGATCCCTCATTTCGAACGGTATCTTACAGAGATATTAGATATTCCAAAATCTGATATTGCCAATATTACGAGTGCAACATCGGCTAAACGGATGATTAGTATTGAGGAGAAATTTAATCAGGGTAAAATTAAAGTGTTAATAGGGACATCAAAAATCAGTGAAGGGATGAATCTTAATCGTAATACGAGTCTCCTTTATAATTTATTTTTGGATTGGAATCCAACCACACAAATGCAAGTAAAGGGCCGTATTCATCGACAAGGGAATAGGTATGACAAAATCCGCATCATCTATCCTGTTTTACGTAACAGTATCGAAAGTATGATGTTTCAGAAATTAGAAGAAAAAACGGCTCGCATCAATAATATTTGGGATGCGGCAACGGATTATATTTCTACTGAAATATTAAACCCAGAAGAATTGAAGTTAAGTATCATTACAGATCCTCGTAAGAAAGCGAGTATGTACATCACCATTAAAGAAGAAGCCTTAACGCAGTCCAAACTGCTTGTGACAACAAAAATGGATGTTTTAAATGACTTAAAAGAGAAATGGAAGACATTACAAGGAGAACGCGCTCGATATTCAGACTGTTATGACGGATTTCCTGAACATATGATTACTCATTATAAGCGTAATTTAAAAGAAATAAAGGGAAAGGAAAACTCTGTATTGGTTCAAATGAAAAAACGTCATGCTACACCAGAAACGTTGGCGTCGACTTTAGAGGACTTACATAATAAAAGCCTGTTATTAGATCAGCTGAAAGAAGCTATAAAAGCTTTATTTGATGAAAAGGTTTTACAGTACACGGAGGAGTTAAAGATATCCCAACAAACTACAAAATCTATAGATTCTTTAATTGATACAGACCTGTATTTGGAAAATATAAAGTTTTACGAAATCAATCTGAAAACATGTGTAAGAAACGTGTCTAAGTCACTAGACTTACAAAAAAGTACCTGCCAAATTTTTGAGGAGTTGCCTAAAAAGATGGTTGTTTATTATCAGCCAATGTTACTTGCTGTGTAATAAAGTAACTCTTGTTTCTAATGTACAGTTCTTTATCTACAATTTAACATACTCTAAACTAGAGTATACGGACGATATGTGTTTAAAAGATATTGAATCAGAA
>CALLLO010000027.1 GCA_938082985.1 uncultured Candidatus Marinamargulisbacteria bacterium
CCCCATTGTTATATCAAAAACGGACAGGTAAAAAATAGTGAAGTCCTGCCCCCTTTTAGTAAGATATTGAAATAGTTTAATATTTCTTGCTTTTTTAGAAGAAGGTTACACTAGGTTTAACAACTCCAAAATTAAAGTATATATAAGGGCACTAGTGTCCGGTAAAACAAAATAAATGCAGCATAAAACAGCCACAAAAAAACACGTCGTAGACGTGTATTTAAAAGATAAGACAGGCTACTCCTCATGAACGATGAAATCCAGGAGTGATAGCCTATGGCTAAATTTAGCACAGTTTTAAATCGATTATGACAATTTTTACCCCAACAGGAGTTTGAGAAGTCTATAAACTAGTTTAAATCAGACCGATGTGTGAAATGTTTCACCACAAAAGCCTTATTTTTCGTTCATTTGTAGTCACAGATTCGGAAGAAAGACAGTGTGCGAGATATCGTCTGTGGACTGGAGCAACACCAAAGCAAGGTGTATCGCATCGGTCTGCAGCACATGAAACGCTCAATCATTAGTGACGCCAATAACCGTATTTGTATGAAGTGTATGAGTTCCTGTTTTATTCCATAGATTCTAGTGTCATAGACCAGGGATTGTCTGTTTTTGATGGCGATAGTTTAGAAAGTATCATCTTTGATAGAAAGTTAAGTAATACAGAACGTAGAGAGTTAGAAACATAGGGGCGCCTATACTTAAGCAGCGGTAGTGTTGTCTTCGTTACAGCATAGCGCCATGTTAGTATAGTTCACCATTATGACTCTTCTTACACATGTTACCCAGCTTGAAAATATACCCCTCCATCCTGAGGATGCATTGCTCAATTCTTCGTTTATTTTTCTCATGGATCTTAGTGTAGACCCGCCTAAGTTTTTCTCAGAAGATAGAATAAAAAAAGACCTTCAAGCCATATCTAATAGGTGTCATGACCCACTAAAAAAATACTTAAAAAAGAAAGAGGGTGTATTAGAGAAGCTAGACGGGGACTCCTTTTTTTTAGAAGCGGCAAACCTTTACGCTTACTACATCGACCATTGTGCTCAATCGGACAGCTTTCCACGATTATCTATCAAAGAGGTAGAAGGAAAAGGATATGGCCTAGTTGCCGATGAAGATTTAGTAAGAGGCGTATATTTAGGAACCTATACAGGAGAAATCGTATCAAAAAAAAGCTGTGAGCATGAGGAGCTTTGCGGCTTTTTGACTGAAGCGCATAAGTACCTGTCTACTCCTCTGAATATCTTTTTCAAGAGCTTAACCACAGTTGCAGGTACCATCATGCAGGCGCGCATGTATCGCTTAGAAATAAGTCAAATCGAGTCTGACTTTGTTATTGATGCCCTTAAAAAGGGTAGTCATATCCGTTATGTAAATGATGCAGATTCTGAGTGTGCTGTAAATATACAGCATGAACTTTATTTTAATAAAAAACAGCTCCCTCATCGCGCGTACATTGCAAGTCGGGCTGTAAAAAAAGGAGAAGAACTCCTTGTTAATTACGGGGCTCTACATCTTAGACACTGTCAGCCTAAGCATTTGAGAGAAGATTTAAAAGAGCTTTTGGGTCATATAGATAGTTCTCAAGACACTATCGTGCAAAAAGTTACGGGTATTTTAGACTGCTGTAAGTATCTGTTTCCAAATCTTGGAAACCCGTTTCCAAAACAAGATATTTTGGAGTATCTTCAGGCGCTTCCGAAAACGGTTGATGCTCATACATCGCTGTGATAAAATATTCTGCTCTCTGATTCCCACTTGTGGAAGTTAGAGGCAGAAACATTTGTTCGCAGTAGGAGCGCTAGTAATGAGCACAGCATACGATATTCTATTTATAATCAAACCCAATATTGGAAAAGAAAAAATCCAAGAAAATTGTGAGAAAATGAAATCATGGATCACAAAAAATGGTGGCGAAATCGTTACATATAACGAAATCGGCATGAAAGACCTCGCTCAAGAGCTCAAAAAATTCACTCAAGGTTATTACGTTAACATCGAGTTTAACGCAGATAATACATTGTGCGAGATCATCAATCAAAATATCCGAGTAACAGAAGATATTTTCAGACATCTAATAGTGCTTAAAGACTCTATTGATATGAAAGGTTTCGAGCTAAAGGAAGTTAGCAGATAAGACATGTCCAGTTTAAACAAGATTATTTTAATCGGGAAAGTAGAGGATACTCCAGATATCAAGGCAACATCAGCGGGTGACTCAGTTGCTAATTTTACCTTGGCTGTAGAACGACCCCTTCGAAATGATAGTGTTCAGACCTACACTGACCGTGTCAAAATTGTTGCATGGCGTGATCTTGCAGATAAATCCGCTACACTCCAATCTGGAACACTAGCCCTTGTTGAAGGTAATATTCATACTAGAAGTTATGACAATGATGCAGGGCAGCGTGTCTATGTAACTGAAGTTGAGGCTAGACAAGTCCGAGCGCTTGCCTCTTCCGATTTAACTGGCTTTCAATCAGCCCCAGTGGCGGACTCCGTAAATGAAGCTTCTGCCCATGTTATTGAGGAAAAGAAAGTGGACGATGCATCTGATTTTAGTTTTTTAGACGATTCTTCGTCACTTAACGCGCCTCAAGGTGATTTACAGAAAACACCAGACTTTGGTAGCCAAGCAATGGACGAGGATATTCCGTTTTAGGAGGGTAGTTATGTACAATAAATCATTTTTAATTGGACGTTTAGTAAGAGACCCAGAATCAAGAGTAACGACTTCAGGAATAGCCGTTACTCGTTTTACAATCGCGATCGATCGCTTTAAAAAACGTGACGAGGAATCGTCAGCAGATTTTATACGAGTGGTATCGTGGAGACGTTTAGCCGAAATATGCGGCAAATATCTCAAAAAAGGAAAGTTAGTAGCAGTGGAAGGGCCTCTTCACATCGAAGACTATGAAAAAGATGGAGTAAAGAGAGAGTCCATAGAAATTGTTGCTGATAATGTACAAATGTTGGACTGGGGTTCACCAGAATCTCAAGTTCCAGACGACACACAAGCTGAAAGGAGCTCTATATAGTTATGTCACACCAACCAACATCACAACCTGCAAAAAAGGTTCAAATTAGAAGACGCAGAAGACGACGAGTATGTTTTTGTTGCGCTAATAAAATCGAGATTATCGATTACAGAAGAATGGAAATTGTTAAGCGATTTATTACGGATAGAGGAAGAATTGTACCTAAGCGTAATTCAGGCGTCTGTGCTAAGCATCAACGACTCGTTGCAAGTACAGTAAAACGTGCAAGATACACGGGTTATATCCCATATACAGTGGATTAAGGAGTAGGTTATGGCAAAAGAACTAGAAGTAGTATTTACTGAAGACCGAAAAGGTCAATTTAAAATGGGTCAAAAGAAGAGTGTAAAGTTAGGCTATGCACGAAACTTTCTTTTTCCACAAAAATTAGCAATTCCATTCACGCGAGAACATGAGCTACACATTAAACGTGTTAAAAAAGAAGCTAACGTAAAATTAGAAGCAGCACGAGCAGGTGCAGAAGATGTTCACGGGAAAGCAAATGGTTTAGTCCTTAAATTTGTTAAGAAATCACATGATGGTGAAAATCTTTATGGGTCAGTTACACCGGCGGATGTAGCCTCTGAGTTAAACAAAAATTATGAAACTGAACTCGATAAATTTGATCTTAAAATGCTTTCAGCAATCAAATCAATTGGTGAGTATTCCGTTTCAGTTGATATTCATCCAGAAGTAAGAACAAAACTTTCAGTTATTGTGGAAGCTGAAATTGATGAAGAAGCTATTAAAGCCGCAAAAATAAGACAAGAACGTCGAGAAGCTGATGAAGCAGCAGAAGCAAAGGCAGCTGAAAAATCAGCTGACAGAGCAAAAGAGAAGCAAGAAAAAGCAGAAGCAGAATTAGCTTAATTTTTTGACGCTTTTTAAGCGAGAGTCGCTTAAAAATATTCCAATAAACCCTGGTATCTATCATATGAAAGATGTCCAGGGTTTTGTTTTGTATGTAGGAAAAGCTAAAAACTTAAAAAAGCGAGTATCGAGCTATTTTTTAACTAAGAATCATGATTTAAAAACACGCATGCTTGTCTCTCAAATAGCAGAGATTGATGTCATTGTAACTAAAACAGAGGCTGAGGCACTTATTTTAGAGAATCAAGTGATCAAACAATATAAACCTAAATATAATATTCTCTTAAAAGATGATAAGACATACCCCTATGTCAAACTTACTAACGAAGTTTTCCCTAAGATAATTGTGACTAGAAAAAAGCTAAAGGATAATGATTATTATTTTGGGCCCTACCCAGCTATAGGCTCGGCTAAAGGACTTCAACGCTTGTTGTATGACCTGTTTCCTCTGCGAGACTGTAAACAGAAGATTAGCCGAGATAAGGTAGAGCCTAAGTGTATTCTAGTCGATATCAATAAATGTTTAGGGCCGTGCATCTACAAAGATATTAATGGTGAGTATGATCGCTTGGTCCAGGAACTCAAGTGGCTGTTATCAGGAAAAAATAAAGAATTATTAAAATCGCTGAATATTCAGATGAAGAATTTTTCAAATAAGCTAGAGTTTGAGTCGGCGGGACGGATTAGAGATAGGATTCAAAAAATTGAACAATTAGGGATTAGGCAAAGTGTAGACCTTAACTTAAATACCAATGTACAAGTATGGGCCATGTCGGAAACAGACGACTATGTATACGTCATGGTGCAGGAAATAATTAAGGGTAAACTCTTGTTTCAACATGGCTTTTATCAAAATAAGAAAGATATTAACGCACTCTCAGATTTTATAGACCGGATTGTTATCGATATTGTGGTGCTTCAACAAGAAGCGCCACGATTACTTTTTTGTTCATCATCTCTAAAAGAAACTTTATCTGAAAAAACTGGACTGAGTTGTCCTCAAAGAGGTAAAAAAAGGGCCGTGGTAGAAACAGCAGAAAAAAACGCAAAACTTGCCTTGTTACGGCTCATAAAAACTGAAAACGAATCCGTGCGTGACGACGATGTTGTAGCGGATATGCAAGCTGTTCTAAAACTAAAAAAAAGACCCACTACGATTATTGGTTTTGATATATCCCATCTGCAGGGGACCCATATTGTGGCTTCTGCCGTTATGTTTAAAGACGGTAAGCCATATAAGGCGGGGTATAGAAAATTTAATATTAAATCGGTAGAAGGAAAGAGTAACGACCCTGAGTCTATGAGAGAAGTTGTATTTCGGCGCTTAAGATTATGTGAAAAGGATGGAGAGCCCTATCCAGACTTACTTCTCATCGATGGGGGACGAGCTCAGCTTAATTATTCCTTATCTGCCTTATCTAAAAAAGGGGTATTAGGAGATATGGAGATTATCTCTTTGGCGAAACGAGAAGAGGAAATTTATACGCCTCACGAGAAGGACACCATCCGTTTGCCAAAGCACAGCCGTGTCCTTCATTTACTACAGCATGTTAGAGATGAGTCTCATCGATTTGCCCTAAAATTCCAAAGATCTAAACGAAAAATATCCTAAATTTATATACACCTAAAACCCTTTGATATATACTCTTTACTATGTTTTCTAAGCTTAAAATATCTTGCCTAATTGTGCTTGTGTGCGCCAGTTCACAGCTGCATGCACAATTAAAAACTAGCTATGATAAGATCAATGACATTCAAGCTAAAATTGATGCGAATAATAAGAAAATTCTTCCAAAAAAAGTTATGAAAAAGAGAGAAGAGCGAACCTTAGGGGTTATTTCTCGGGAACTGAAATATATAGAATTGGAGTTGCAGCAAACAAAAGGACAGTTAGCGCGGGCCAAAAAGAATGAGTTACAAACTAAAGAACAACTTCAAGTACTAGAAAAAAAGTATAAAGCTAAAGAAGCTAGCTTTGAGGAGCGTTTAGTTGAAATTTATCAGATGAAAAACCTAGGTTTTTTGGAGTTTTTATTTTCAGGAAAAGATATTGTTAACTATGTTGATTCTACCTATTATTTTGATCGCATTATAAAAAAAGATATTAACCTAATCGAAGATATTCAAGATGAGTATGAAATACTCCAACAAAAACGTACCCGACTTCGAAACCAAACAAAGAAAATTGATAAGCTCAAAAAAGATATAGCTAAAAAAGAAAATGTATTAAAAAGTAAAAAGTATAAACAGAATAAAGTTGTTAGAAGTTTGGCCACTCAAATTGCCTCTATAGAGAGGCAAAATAAAGAATTGGAAATCGCATCTAACTCCTTAACCTCACTTATTCGTAAGAAAGGTCAGGGGAAGTCTGTGTATCATGCAACGGGTAGTTTTATACGGCCAGTCAAACATTGGATGTCATCTAAGTATGGGTACAGAATACATCCTATTTCTAAAAGGCGGCGTAAACATAACGGGGTTGATTTTGCGGCTCCAAGAGGGACACGGATACGTGCGTCAAACTCAGGCTATGTTATCGTAGCGGGGCAAAAACAAAGATATAAAGGCTATGGGAAAATCGTTGTTATCGACCATGGTAAACGCCCCGATAATAAACTTGTGTCCACTTTCTACGCGCACCAATCACGGATTTTAGTTAAAGAGGGTGACTTTGTGACCAAAGGCCAAGAGATTGGCTGGGTCGGGTCTACAGGGTATTCGACTGGCCCACATTTACATTTTGAGCTGAGGGTAAATGGTGTCCCGGTGAACCCTATGAGTTATATTAAATAAAAAATACCACGATATTTCGATATTGATGTTCGAAATATCACGGTGTAAGATTTGCAAATTTAGTCTCAATAAACTACAATCCTCCACTATGAAAAGTGGACTTTTAGGCACGAGTCATAAGCGTGCATCCCTCGAAGATATGGAATCTGTCTATATCAATAAAGATCTTCAACAAGTTCTTATTCAAGATAAAGAATCTTTAAACATTGACCAAGTCGTTGTTCTCGCTACGTGTAACCGTTTAGAAATTTATTTTTCATCTCCCGATCTTCAGGCAGCCTTTGAGGCCTTGTACGTGTGGATTTCAGATCATAAAAACATCCCTTTAGGGCGGGTAAAAGAGCGATTGTTTGCACGTACAAATACCGACATGATGATGCACTTATTTTCAGTCGTCGGGGGTATCGAGTCTATGGTTCTTGGTGAAAATGAGATTTTGACTCAGGTTAAAGATGCGTATACTTTTTTTAAAGAAAGAGGCGCGACGAGCTCAGAATTTAATAAATGCTTTCAATCCGCCATTGCCTCAGGTAAACGAGTCCGTACTGAAACCAATATAAGTAAAGGGACATATTCCGTGAGTTCTATTGCTATAGAAGCTATTAGAGAGAGGATGCTTGATTATTTTGGCAGAAAAATTCTGATTGTGGGGCTCGGGATTATGGGGCGGCGAGCATTAAGAAAGTTGTTATCCTTGGGGCATCCGGACCTGACTATTACGAATAGAACAGACGAGAAAGCCAAACGTTTTTCAAAAGAAGAAGGGATTAACTTTATCCCGTATATGTCTTGTTTTGATAATGCCCACCACTACGATATTATTTTGACAGCCGTGAGTTCAAAAACGCATATTTTAGGCCGAGAACAATTTGACCGAGATGACTCCATTACTGAGCTAGTTATAGACTTGGGTATGCCAAGAAACGTCGACGCGTCAGTCGACGACTGTGACAACATGGAGCTAGTAGCGGTAGATGGTTTAAAAGATATTGCAGAAAAGAATGTGAAAAGTAGAGCAGATGAGTTAGGTAAGGTACGTGCGATTATTGTGGAAGACATTGAGAAGTTTAATCAATGGTACGCGGGTAAACTTAAGGCGTGTTCATGAAGCGGATATTAAAACTGGGGACACGTCGTTCGACTTTAGCGATGATACAAGCGAATAAAGTAAAGTCTGCTATTGAGAAGGAACACGCACATGTGACTGTCATTATCGTGCCTATTTCGACTCAAGGCGACGATGATAAAGTCACTCCCTTGTCTGAAATAGGCGGCAAGGGTGTCTTCATTAAAACGATAGAGAAAGCCCTTATCGATGACGAGATTGATATAGCCGTTCATAGTCTTAAAGATATGACGAGTCTCATGCCTGAAGCGTTGATCTTATCTTCATTTTTAAAGCCAGAAGCTGTGGAAGATGCCTTGGTCGTTCATACTAGTCATTTAGGAAAAACCCTTATGACACTGCCTCAGGGTGCAAAAATAGGAACGAGTAGTATGCGACGAAAAGCATTACTCAAACAGCTGCGTCCGGACCTAAAAACAGAAGAGTTAAGAGGCAATGTCGATACACGTCTGAAGAAATGTTCGGATAGAAATTTTGACGCGATATTACTCTCAAAAGCCGGTTTGCTACGTATGCAACACAGCCAAAAAATAGCAGAGACTTTAGATCCGAGTTTGTTTGTCGTAGCTCCAGGCCAAGGTGTCATTGTTCTTCAAACACGAAAAAATGATCTTTATGCTCAAAGTCTAGCGGCTCTTATTAATGACGAGGAGCAAGAAAAAATCTCTCGTCTTGAACTACGTATATTATATGTTTTAGGGCTAGATTGCCGATTCCCTTTTGGTTGCTACACCGTAGCCAAAAATAGTCATTACGAAATGACTCTCTTTTGGTCTGACCTCACACTCAAAAATAGAAAGAAAGAAACCCTACATTTTTTAGACAGGGATAAAGACTCTGTAATCGACGCAATAACAAAGAAAATAAAAGTAGATCTAGATTTATGGTACACACAGTAGGAAAGGTATACTTAGTAGGTGCAGGTCCAGGAGATCCCGGCCTAATTACGATAAAAGCTACACAGGTGCTAGCTCAAGCCGATGTTGTACTCTACGACGCTTTATCACATCCCAACCTTTTGCGTTACGCTAAGCACGCCGACTGTATTTTCGTAGGGAAAAAAAAGGGTCAGCATTCAGCTAAGCAAGTCGATATTAATGCCCGTCTTATCTCTCTAGCTAAAGAGGGTAAGACAGTCGTACGCTTAAAAGGCGGTGACCCCTTGATATTTGGACGGGGTGGGGAAGAGATGACTGTACTTGCAGCCGAGAACATTCCTTTTGAAGTTGTTCCGGGTATTTCAGCTGGTTTATCTGTGCCGGCTTGTGCTGGGATTCCTCTCACACATCGATCCTTGTCTCGCTCAGTCGCATTTGTTACAGGAACGACTCTTGATGGCTCTGTGATAGAAGAAAAGCCTTTACCGGATGCTGATACACTTGTTTTTTTTATGGCAGTTTCTCACCTTCGGGCTATTACACAAGGTTTACTTAAACAAGAACGTTTTACAAAGCAGACCCCAGTCGCGCTTATTTATAATGGCAGCACAGCTAAGCAAAAAGTTTTACTCGGAACTCTAGAGACAATTTACGAAATAAAAGAAGCGGCTAAGCTTATGCCTCCCGCGTTGTTAGT
The DNA here is from genome assembly GCA_938082985.1 of uncultured Candidatus Marinamargulisbacteria bacterium. GTDB lineage: Bacteria > Margulisbacteria > Marinamargulisbacteria > CALLLO01 > CALLLO01. Next base: position 9,409 of record CALLLO010000027.1, read on the forward strand.
AGTGGGAGAAGTTGTGGCTTTATCTGAAGAATTGGCATGGTGGGAAGCACGTCCTTTATCAGGAAAACGGGTGGTGGTGTTGCGCCAAGCGGATAATGGGGATCTTGCGGCTCAGCGTTTAAGTGCTCTAGGTGCCGAAGTTATTCATATTCCTATGTTAGATATTGTACCTATCAAAGATAGTTTAAAGCAGATTAATAAAGAGGAGCTTCAGGCCCTTGAATATGTGATCTTTACGAGTCAAAACGCGGTGACTGTTTTTAAAGAGACTTTATTAAGTAAGGGATTGGATACTCGGACTTTGGCTAATACGACTATTGTCTCTATAGGAAAGAAAACAGATACAGCCTTGGCCAATATGGGACTTGTAGCCGATATTCGGCCGGTTGAGTCTCTAAGTGCAGAGATTGCTGAACTTTTTGAAGAGACGAATCGCGCTGAACGCATGCTTATCCCCTGTGCCAAAAAAGCAAACCCTGCTTTGTCCCAAAAATTAAAAGAGAAGGGATATGATGTATCCGTCTTGGCTATTTATGATACGCATATTCCTTCCCATTTTGTCGGACATATTCACGGAGGAGATCATGTTTTTTTTACCAGTCCCTCTACAGTAGAGCATCTCATTCAATCTAAGGTATGGGACGATCAAGATATTGTGGCACATAGCATTGGGTCAGTAACGACAAAAGCTTTAAAGAAAGCAGATAAAAATGTGACTATTGTAGAAGCTAATCAGGCAAGTGTTGAGGCAATGATTGAGACTATGTTAGGGTACCAACATGACAGTTAAACATAGGTATCATCGTTTAAGAAACACGCCCGCGATACGGGCGCTTCTTCAAGAAAACCACGTCACGAAAAACGACTTTGTTATGCCTATTTTTGTACATGAAGGTTTAGAGAATAAAGAAGCTATACCGTCCCTGCCAGGCATCTACCAACATAGTTTATCGTCGTTAACAGAAGAAATTCGAGATATTCAAGCGGTAGGGATCACGTCTGTTTTACTTTTTGGTATTCCTAAAAATAAAGACGAGAAGGGTAAGCAAGCCTACGCGAATAAAGGGATTGTTCAGCAGGCGATTAGGCACATAAAAGTTCAAGCGCCAGAGATGCTTGTTATAGCGGATTGTTGTCTATGTGAATACACTGACCACGGACATTGTGGTGTTATAACCAAAACAGGGTTGGATAATGACGAGACCTTAAAACTTTTACAAAAAACGGCTGTGTCTTATGCTAAAGCAGGCGTCGATATTGTCGCGCCATCGGGGATGATGGATGGCATGGTAGGTGCCATTCGAGAGGCCTTAGATATCGCTGACTTTGAGAAGGTCAGTATCCTGTCATATGCTGTGAAATATGCGTCTGCTTTTTATGGGCCCTTCAGAGAAGCTGCTGGGTCTGGGGCTCATTTTTTTGGCGATAGAAAACACCATCAAATGAACCCATCTCAGCGTAATGAAGCTTTTTTAGAAGCTCAGCAGGATATAGACGAAGGGGCTGACTTTCTTATGGTCAAACCGGCGAGTCATTATGTGGATATTATTCGAGATTTGAAAAACACAACCGAGCTTCCTTTAGCGGCATATCACGTGTCAGGGGAGTATGCGATGATTAAGGCGGCGGCAGCAGTTGGGATTTTAGATGAAAGAGATGCTTTTGAGGAAGTTTTTGTGAGTTTGAAACGGGCAGGGGTGTCGATGATTGTGTCTTATTATGCGAAGGCGTATTTGAGTTAGCTTTTTTTACTTATTATGAGTTACCCATGACAGCCACGAGTCTATGGTCTAAAATAAAGTTCATGAAACACTCAGAAAAATTATTCAATGATGCAAAAAACATTCTCGTAGGGGGCGTTAATAGTCCTGTAAGAGCGTTTAAAGGTGTTGGCGGAACGCCTATTTTTATGAAAAAAGGGTATGGTCCCTACCTTGTTAGTGAAGATGAAAAAACCTATATCGACTACGTTCTCTCTTGGGGGCCTATGCTTCTTGGTCACGCTGATCCAGATGTCACTCTAGCTATTACTGAGGCTGCTACTTTAGGAACCTCCTTCGGGACACCCTCTCTTTCAGAAACAACACTGGCTACCCTGATACAAGACTTTTACCCAGGCATGGAAAAAATACGTCTTGTAAATTCAGGGACAGAAGCGACGATGAGTGCCATACGCCTCGCTCGAGGGGTGACCAAAAAAGATCTCCTTATAAAATTTAATGGCTGCTACCACGGACATTCAGATTCACTCCTCGTTGCAGCAGGATCAGGAGGTTTAACCTTTGGGTTTCCAGACAGCGCGGGTGTTTTAGCAGACGTCGCAAAAAATACGATTATCCTTGACTATAACGACCACGAGGCTCTCACAGCCGTCTTTAAGGAAAAGGGTACTAATATCGCCGCAGTAATTATAGAGCCAGTCACTGGGAATATGGGAATCATAAAACCTGCAGAACCCTTTATACATGCACTTAGAGCTCTGTGTGACACTTATAATAGCCTTCTTATTTTTGACGAAGTTATGTGCGGATTTCGGGTTCAATTCGGTCCAACATCCGAGACTTTGGGAATTAAGCCAGATATAACTGTCCTAGGTAAAGTTATCGGTGGCGGGCTTCCTTGTGGTGCTTATGGAGCCTCATCAGATATTATGTCCCACCTTTCTCCCGAAGGGCCTGTTTATCAAGCGGGTACATTATCAGGGAACCCTATTGTCATGGCCGCTGGTATCGCCACATTAAGTAAGTTAAAAGCGAATAGAGAGTCCTTTTCTATCGCGGTCAGTCTTACTCAAGATCTTTGTTTGGGGCTAAGCGATATTATCCGTCACAAAAAAATATCCGCTCATGTCGTAAACCAAGGAAGTATGTGGTGTGTTTTTTATACGGATAAAAAGGTCCAAAACTTAGCAGATGTTCAAGGCTGTGATTTTGAGTCCTTTAATCGTTTTTTTCATAATATGCTTGAAGGCGGGGTCTATTTAGCGCCATCCCAGTATGAATCTTGTTTCATGTCGGTCGTCCATAATGAAAAAAACATCCAAAAAACACTAGAAATATGTCAGAATAGTATGTAACTATGAAATACTCTCTAATAAAGACTCTTCGCGCTTACGCGATAATCGCTATTGTTTTAGCCTCCAACACCCTTGTTTTCGGCTTTGGAGAACCTCCAAGCTTCGATAATGAAACGGAACCTATCCTCATACGTGCGATGAACAAAACCTCCTTACCGGCTAGAAAAGAAAAAGAAGAGGACGCAGTGAAAGAGGATAGTGTTGTAGCCGTAAGCGACGAAAGTGAGTTGTTTGACCAACGTAAAAAAGTGGCTCAATTTTTAAAACTTAAACAGTTTAAACAAGCCAAAAATGCTTTAGAAAAAATCTCTAGTCAGGATATGAATGAAGACGAGCGCGTTACTTTAGATAAATTAGACCTCTTCGATGAACTAGACGTTCTAGAGGATGACAATGCCAAGCTCTTTAAACGAAAGAGTAATGCAGGTACAAACATAGAAAAAAATACAAAGAGACTCTATGCAGGTGCTCAAACTGCTTTCATCGCGGATCAATATGACCTTGTAAAAGACCTGCTCATCCAGATCCTCAACTATGACCGCCGACATTACAAAGCAAAGAAATTTTTAGAATTAGGTCTTAATGCATCAGTCGGCACCTACACAGTAGAAAATGTAGAAGCTAAATATTGGAAATTATCTCTCGTTAATCTTTATGCGGGTTACCCGGAGAAATCCGTCGAAAATTTAAAAGCACTAGAAGCGTTTGATCCAGAAAACCCCCTCATTTTTGAACGAATGGGGTCAGCTTTTTACAATATGGGTGAGCCTAAGAAGGCTATTGAAGCGTGGAAGCGTGCTTTGTATCTCAACCCTAAAAACAAAGACTTAGATAGTTTTATTAAAAATGCACAAGTAGAAGTGATTCGACAAGATAATTTAGTAAGAGACATTATGGCTAAAAAGAAAACAGAGGACGTTGTCGTTAACAATGATGAAGATATGCAGCTTCTACGTGTCGTGAATGATTCTAACGTGGCCTATAGTTATGCTCAGGAAGTGCGAACACAGATGAAAGGAATTAACGTAGTTGTAGAAGAAATGGATAATGGGAAATGGGCCATAAAAATACCAAAAAAGAAGAAGGTTAAAAAATAATGAAGAAGTATATATATCTATCTATTGTAATGCTTTTTATGACCGCATCGTTGTTTGCCGCCAATGACAAAATAACCCTGGAACAAAGTCTTACCCATATAGGCCAAGAAACGCTTAATTCTATGTTTGGAAAAGGAAATTTTATTGTTCGGGTACAAGTCGATATGACGCAACCAAAGTACACTGTCAAATATACCCAACAATCTAACCCTAAACTTAATAAGAAAAAAGGGAAAGAAGAGCAAGTGTATATTTTGCCGGGAGTCCCAGCTCTAAAAAATATTTCACCAGACAACCTTAACCGGCTTCCTTTTGATTCCGTTACGTCGATGTCGGAATCTCAGCTTAAGCGTATGTATGTGGATGTTCTCGTGAATAAAGCCTTGTCTAAATCAAAAGCGAGAAAAGCGCAACCTGTCTTAAAAGAAATGTTAGGCTTCAAAGAAGGTCGTGACCAACTGAAATTTAATTACAAGCCCTTTTATTTTGACCCCGTAAAAGCCACTCAAGAAATAACAATTGTACCAGGGGAAGAAAAGCTTATAAGTATTCAAAATATTTTTTATTTTCTCATACTTCTCCTCCTTGGAGTCTTTATGTTTATGTATATGCGTTTCCAGAAAATAAGCACAAAGAGAAGTTCAGGTGGCGCTTCTCCTAATGTAAATATTACGCCTAATATAGAGATGCCTAAAGGGTCAGGGGGCTCTGATAAAAGAGAATTAAGTATCAATGCCATGCCCCAAATCAAGCGCTATTTCGACTTTGTACAAGACAAAAATATAGACGATTTTGTTTTTCTAATGAAAAAAGAAAAGCTAAATCCAGATTATATCGCCATGGTCCTATCATTTATCGAGCCTAAAACAGCCGCTACTATTCTGGGGCAACTTGCGCCCGATGAAAAAGCGGCCGTAGCAGCGGGACTTACCGAACATAGGCTAGGAAGTCGACAACTGTTAGAAAAATTAGACTTAAAAATTAAAAATGCCCTAGAATGCTTCGTTGGAGGAGAAACTACTTTTCAGTCTATATTCGAACATGTCGGAGGCGCCGACAAAAAGGCGATGCTAACTACTCTTCAAAAAATAAATCCAATAGCCTTTAAAAAAGTGAGACCCTTTATTGTTCTTTTTGACGATATCAAGCGATTAGAAGACAAAGAGGTGAAATATATTCTATCAGAAGCTAACGTAGATCTAGTGGCTAGAGCTTTAGTTGGTGTAGATCAAGATCTTTATCAAAAAGTTTTAGACAACCTCACTAAGTCTGCTAAAAACATGGTTACTCAATTTTTAGAACTTAAAAGTGGCAGTACTTCTAAAAAAGATAGTGAAGCGGCTCAGGAATATATTATCAAAGTAGCTCTCAGTTTAGATGCATCAGGCCAGATAGCATTAAGAAGTAAAATAGGAGTTAAATAATGGATGTTAATTTATTTTTAGGCCTGATTATAGCCGGACTTTCTATTTATTTTGGAGCCCCAGATTTTCGCGCTGACGTATCTGTTTATTTGCAACTCGACAGCTTCATTCTGGTCTTCGGTGGTATGCTAGGATCTACCTTTATTAGCACCTCATTTAAAGATCTTTTAGGTTTATTGAAAGTGTTTAAATATAGCCTTTTTGGGTATAACTTTATGACCCCGAAAGAAGCTGTAGCTATTATAGGGCGTCTATCTGAGATTTCTCAAAGGAGTGGAAATCAAGAACTTATGGACACGGTAATTGGTACGGGTGACGGTTTCTTGGAGAAAGCTGTAGGCATGATAGGGTCGGGGCTTGATAAAAATTTTATAGACCAAACCCTCGACACATCGATTGACGAACTGTCTAAACGACATACGAAAATGATAGGTATCGTTCGTAATATGGGTTCGTATGCGCCTATGTTTGGTATGGCGGGAACGGTAATTGGTGTGACACAAGTACTGAAAAATGTTACGGATATCGACAATATCGTAAGTGGTATGGCATTGGCTCTTTTGACTACTCTGTATGGTCTTTTTTTGTCATCTGTAGTGTTTATTCCCCTAGCATCCAAATTGAAAAGTCAAAGTGAAAGAGAATTACAGGCCAAAGACATTATGAGAGAAGGTATTCTTATGATTATAGACAAGGAAATTCCACTTAAGGTTGAAAAGTATTTATCAGCTTATTTAGATAGTTCAAGCCAAGATGTCAAAAAAGAAGAATAGATATAGTTCTTCTATAGAAGGAGGTGACGAAATAAGTACAGTATACGGAGATTTAGTCACCTTCATTATGATGCTGTTTATTCTTCTTTTCATTCTATCCTATAATGAAAAAAACTATGAAAATTTCTTTACTCAAATGAATGTTAAATTTGGAGGGAAAAAGACAGAAAGTCAGCACTCTATAAGCACAGACCACTTACTTGTGAGTCAATTTCAAAACTTCATTCAAAAAGAAAAATTAGATACACAAATACAAGTACTCGTAGATGAGCAAAAAATAAAACTTATTATGTCCCCAACATTACTCTTTAACAGTGGAAGCGCTATCGTTAAAATAAAAGGCTATGATACTTTAAAAGGTGTTAGTGAGATATTAAAAGGGGTAGAAAATCCAGTTATTGTAGAAGGCCACACAGATAGTATTCCCATCCATACCAGTGACTTTGATTCAAACTGGGATCTGTCTTTTCACAGAGCTATGTCTGTGCTTAAATATTTTGTAGTTGACGGGCATAGCCCGAATGTTTTTTCGGCACAAGGTTTTGGAGAGCACCGACCGGTCTCTTCAAACGAAACAGTTTTAGGCCGTCAAAAAAATAGACGTATAGAAATAAATATTATTCGTCTTTCAAAGGTTCCAAGACACTAAACGCTTACATGAAAATGGGCGAGTCTAAAAATTCTTGATTAGACTTACTTTGTTTTAATAGTTTGATGAGTTCTTCTGTAGAACTTTCATTATCAATATTTTTCCGTAGTAGGAATGTTTTTTTCAAAGTAGCAGGATCTAGAAGCAGCTCTTCTTTTCTTGTCCCGGAATTAAAAATATCAATAGCGGGGTAAATACGCTTATTTGCTAAACGACGATCTAAATGCAGTTCCATGTTCCCTGTGCCTTTGAATTCTTCATAAATTATATCATCCATGCGAGAGCCAGTATCTACAAGTGCTGTTGCAATAATAGTTAAGCTTCCCCCGTTTTCAATTTTTCGCGCCCCTCCAAAAAAACGCTTAGGTTTGTGTAAAGAACTTGGATCTAATCCCCCTGACAAGGTCCGACCTGACGGAGGAACCACCAGATTATAAGCCCGAGCTAAGCGAGTAATACTATCTAATAAAATAACAACATCTTTTCCACATTCTACCAAGCGCTTTGCACTTTCCAATACAAGTTCTGAGATACGGACATGCTGCTCAGGAGGCTCATCGAAGGTTGAATAAATAACTTCACCCTTTACGGATCTATCCATATCGGTAACTTCCTCAGGTCGCTCATCGATAAGAAGTACTTTAATAATAACGTCAGGATGATTTTTTGAGATACTGTTAGCAATCTCTTTTAGAATACTTGTTTTCCCAGCTTTAGGAGGTGAGACGACTATAGCTCGTTGCCCTTTTCCAATAGGGGTTAGCATATCGATTATCCGTGTAGATAAGGGAAGCTTCCCGGTTTCTAAGCTTAGTAATGCTTCAGGGTAGATCGGCGTTAAATTTTTAAACATCTTTCGTGACTTAGCAAGGTCAGGGTTTTCTTCATTGATAGCTTCGACTCTTAACAAAGAGAAATAGCGCTCTCCATCCTTAGGCGGACGAATTTGTCCAGATACTGTATCCCCGGCCAATAGATTAAAGCGTCGGATCTGGGTTTGAGAGACGTAAATATCATCAGGGCTAGGGAGGTAGTTCGTTATACGTAAAAAGCCATATCCATCTGGGAGTAATTCTAAAACACCTCTAGCAAAAATTAAGCCATTTTGCGCTGTTCTTGCTTGAAGAATTTTAAATATAAGTTCGTCACGAGAGAGCTCTTCATACTTGTCAATGTTTAAGTCTTTAGAAGTGGTATGTAGTTCAGCCACAGAGTGTGTTTGCAGTTCAGCAATGTTTAGTCGGGACGTATCATCAATAGCACGTTGTTCTTCTTCTGTTTGGGAGTGTTTTTTAGCTTTATTTTTTGGAGGGTGTTTTGGAATCGTTTTTTTATCTTGTCGTTTAGTGAAAGGTTTTGCATAAGATTTCTTCTTTGGCATGGGG
>CALLLO010000028.1 GCA_938082985.1 uncultured Candidatus Marinamargulisbacteria bacterium
CCCACCAATTTGAGGGTTTGAAAAGACAGCATAGGGTATAGGGGGGTACTTAATTTTTTGAGTAAAAGGATCGTTGCTAAAGGCTGTTTTAAACACATATTCACCTTCGTAGTTAGCTGTGTGTCTAAACATATATCTACCTAAGACATCGCCAAAAGCCCAGACACCAGGAACGGAGGTTTCTAAATAGTCGTTTACTTTAACAAAACCCTTGTCGTTGATCTCAATATCCGTATTTTCTTTAAGTTTTAGGATATCAGTATTAGCTTTCATGCCTGTGGCCATAAACAAGGCATCGGCTTCATATACATCGTTTTCCGTCATGACGGTAAATGTTGAACCATCATGGTGAACACGTAAAATATTAGGCTCAGAATGTATATGTACCTTTGATTTTATTGCATGTGTAAATTCATCTATAACGTCGTTGTCCAAAGGAGACATAAGTTTGGATCGTACGAGAAAATGAACCTCCGTTCCCATCATGGCATAAAAATAACCAAGCTCTACTGCGATAAAGCCTCCACCCACGATTATCATTTTTTCGGGACGTTTTTTAAGTCGTAGGGCTTCTTTGTAGGTTATGTAAGGTGTTTTATCCAAACCTCTAATAGGAGGAATACTCGCTCGGGCACCCGCCACGATAAAGATTTTATCTGCTGTGAGGGTTTCTCCATTAACTTCTATAATTTTGTTGCTCAGAAAACTAGCTTCTCCACGGTATAGGTCAATCTTATCGATTTTGTCATACAGGGGGGCAATGGTGCTGGAGTCATCTTGGACACTCTTTGTGACTCTAGAGACAAGTTTTTCAAAATCTACTCTGTAGTTTTCATCTACAGAAATATCAAAGCGTTTGGCTTCTAGAATCTCGTCAGCTACATCGGCAGGATGGATGAGCATTTTGGAGGGAATACATCCGTGATTAAGACAGGTGCCACCCATTTCGCCTTTTTCAATAACAGCGACTTTGTGGCCCAATTGAGCAGCCGGACGAGTAATTTTGGAGCCCCCACCGGAGCCGATAACGATGGCATCATATTTTTTCATAAGTGCTTCATTGTCGCTTTCTTTTTGGAGAATGTCGAGTGGGAAAACGAGAGGCCTAGGGATGGACGGTCTACGTCTAATTTTGTACACTTACTCGCATGATACTTTCAGATATAAGCATTAAAGAAAAGTTAGCTTCCGGTGAATTGGTTATTGAGCCAAGATCTGAGCTTGCGATACAGCCAGGTTCTATAGATTGCCGCATTGGCAATCACTTCTTATTGTTAGACGAAACTCAAATGCCAGGCAGCATGATTTCTTTTACTGAAGAAGTAAAATATAAAGAGATAGTTGGCGATAGTATTATTATTCCTCCTCACTCATTTCTTTTAGCTACAACGATGGAATATATTAAACTGCCTAATAACTTTTCAGCATTCGTAGAGGGACGAAGTTCCATCGGACGCTTAGGTCTTTTTATTCAAAATGCGGGCTGGGTAGATGCGGGCTTCGAAGGCACTATTACGTTAGAACTCTATAACGCAAACTCCTTACCAATACAAATTGATGCTGGACGTCGAGTTTGCCAGCTTGTTTTATGTCAAATGGATCAAGCGGCGGAGCATCCTTACAAAGGTAAGTATCAAGGCCAAAAGCTTTCTGTAGGTAGTAGGATTTCTCAGGACAAATCTTAATGGAACCGGTATTTATAAAACTTTCCTGTCCTAGCTGTAAAGAAAAAAATACCGTAAAAATTGAAAAGAACCGTTTGAGCTGTACGCAAGAAAAATGCGATTTTTCTGCTAGTTTTTGTTGCCCCGTTTGTGATTCTCTTTTAGATGGAGTGACATATTTTCAAGATGAATTAGGTGAGTATTTTGATTGTCATGATTGTAAAAATAAAGTGCATATCAAACGTGTTAAACATCTTATCGATAATAAATTATCGGTAGACCCTCAGGTACGGTGTGAATACTGCCAGGGTCCGACAGTGTATAGGCAGGAAGCTAACATGAGTCATCGCTGTTTTTTTTTCCAAAATGCTCGGGCCAAGCGGGTCTTTTTTCAGGTGGGAAGCGTGAATCCTTAGTGTTTTTGGATTTTGAAACAACAGGGCTAGAAGCTGGGCGTAATCATATTACAGAGTTTGGCGCCTTGAAAGTGGATTCTGAAGGCTTTGAGCACACCTTCGAATCTTTTGTGAAAGTTCCCGTTAAGCTTGAACCTAAAATCATTCAGATTACAGGTATTACGGATGACATGTTGAAAGATGCTCCACCTATAGAAAAAGTTATGGAACAGTTTGCTGAATTCTTAGGTGACGCAGTTCTTGTAGCACATAACGCAGAATTTGATCTCCCGTGGCTTTTAGTTGCTTCACATCGAACAGCTGTACCTATTGAGGTCAAACAGGTTGTCTGTACTTTAAAATGGGCTAGGAAGTCTAAAGAAGCTCATTGTTCATTAGGTGCGTTAGCTAAGAAGTATAAAATCGGTCATAAGAACGCGCATAGAGCCTTAGCTGATGCTGCCGCAACTAAAGAACTTTTTTTTATAATGGATAATTTAAAAGTTGTGGAACGTCCTCTTGAAGACATTTCTCACTATAACAAGGTAGCAGAAAAAGTTCTCGCTCGTTATTCGCGAGTCGTTTAAGTTTAATTATCTGAACCTGTTTAAAAGTGGTAAGACATGCCTGTGTCGACGTTGTTAAACTGTCTGTTGCTTTGGTTTTTGCGAAGACCCATTATGAAATCTAAATCTTTTCTTAATTTATAACGTGCTACAAGATCGACTTCAAAGTCTTCAGCTCTCTCACTTAAACTTTCATAGATCTCTACAGAAAGATTGGTACGAGCGTTTGGGTAAAGGTCAAAGGCGAGTCCTGTTTTTTGGTAGAAAAGCCCTATTCTTGTCGCTATGTATTTATTAAATTTAATTCCCTGCTGAAAATGTAAAAATTGGTTTATACCTTCTCTGTTTCCAAATCCCATGTTAAAAAAATATTTACCTCCATTAAAGCCAAGGTTGGCATCGTAATATGTGTTTTTATCAGGAGAGGAGTACCTAATAGAGGCCAATGTTTTTACTTTAATACTGCTTACAGTGCTTAAAACATTAGACCCTTCACCTTTTTTATCCGGGAAGAGTTGATTGAGTCTGTTCGACAAGCTTTGCAGATTAGAGATCATACTTTTGATGTCTTGAGGGGTTGTCCCGTCGGTAATAGATTTGAGTCCTGCGCTTATATCTGCAAAATCAGACATGATTTTAGATGATTTTCCTGCAAAATCTCCGTCATCAAGTATAGCTTTGGATACCCTATCTAAACGCTTCGTAAGACTTTCCATGTTTCTCATGATTATAGTGAAGCTATCTGTGTTATTTGTGTTATTTATTTTTGTGACAACTTCGTTGAGTTGAGTGGCGATAGTGTCGACGCTACTTATAATATTGTTAAAAGCCGTAGTGTTTTGGTCTGAGCCTATGAGATTACGTAAAATAGTTAATATAGCTTCCGTTTGAACAAGGTTCTTAGAGCCTAAATCTAAAAAATTAGCTAAATCGGAACCAGTATCACCTTGAATGGTATCGTTATGTTTTAGAAAAATATGAGTAGCTTCATTTGGTTGAATACCTAAGAAGTTTTCTCCAACAAGTCCGTCAAACTGAATTTTAGCTAAGGAACCTTCCGGAATATCAACGTCCCTGTCGACCCAAAACTCAACTGTAATGTGCTTAGGATAGGGATGGATAGTACTAACACGGCCGACTGGATAGCCTCTATATCTAACATCTGCACCTTTAAGTAAGCCCGCCACGTTTTCGAAACTGCCTATTAATTTATAGCCATTAGCTCTAAATTTGAGGTCGCTTTTCCATAAAATTAGTACACCTATAGCTGTGATGAGAAGTGTCGTTATGATGCCGACCTTGAGTGAACGATCCATGATTTATAAGACTCCTTTAAAAAATGCGTGTAGTGGTGCTTGTGTGCTGTTTCGGATACTCTCCGGGCTCTCAGGTTTCAAAAAACGACCCTCATGCATGAAGTATATCTTTTCTGAGGTGCGAAGCATAGTCGAAATTTGATGAGAAATAACGATACTCGTTAAGTTAAGTTTTTTAGAGAGGTTGGTGATTAAGTCTTCTATGTTGGAACAGAGTTGAGGGTCTAGTCCTGTTGTAGGCTCGTCATAGAGAACAATTTTGGGACGATTAGCTAATGCTCGGGCCAAGCCTATACGGCGTTGTTGTCCACCTGAAAGGTCAGAAGGCATAGCTTTTTCAAAGCCTGACATACCTACAAGATCTAGCATTTCCTGTACCCTATCTAGTATTAGCGAGTCACTAGCTCTATCGGGAGTTTCGCATAGAGAAAACCCTACATTTTTTTCAACGTTTAGAGAATCAAACAAAGCAGAAGACTGGAAGGCAAATCCAATGTTTTTTCTAAGCTTGTACAAGCCCTCTTCATCTAGGTTTGTGAGTGATTGATCGCCTATTAGAATGTCTCCCGAGTCTACTTTACTTAGCCCCGTTAGAAGTTTTAGAAGCGTACTTTTCCCGCATCCAGACGGACCAATGATGCATGCTCTTTCGCCATCTTCTATTTGGAGACTTAAGTCATTGATGATTTTTTTTTGTCCAAATCTTTTGGATATTTGACGTATGTTTATCATATTAAAAAAGGAGTTCTGATAAGAAATAATTCAAAATAAAGACGGCGATAAGGGAGACTACAACGGCACGTGTAGTAACAAGGCCTACCCCTTTAGCACCCCCTTTAGCACTTAAGCCTTTGTAGCAACTAATAGCCGCTATGACGAGGCCAAAAACAAGGGCTTTGTACAGGCCTCCCGTAATATCTGAAATGCGTAGCATAGACTCTGCTGAGCTGAAGTAAGAATATGGGTTTATATTTCCTTTCGTAACAGCAATGACAAATCCACTTAAAAAACCAACAATATCTGCAAGGCCAACAAGAAGTGGTAGTGATAATACGCAGGCGATAATACGAGGGATGACTAAATATTGGATAGGACTTTGAGATAGAGATTCCAGCGCATCTATTTGTTCAGTTACCTTCATACTCGCAAGCTCGGCAGAAATGGCCGCCCCTACACGCCCACTAAACACGACACCCGTGATAAGGGGTGACAACTCTCTCCAGAGTGCCAGTCCGACAATTCCACCAATCATGTCTCCTGCTCCAAATTTAATAAATTCTTTGCTTACCTGTAGTGTAAAAGCCATACCAACAAAAGCTGACGTGACGATGGTCATTGGGATAGATTTTAACCCTAACAACATGAATTGTTCCAGTGTTCTATGTCCAAGATTATACGTACTAAATAGGCGTTTGCTAGACTCCAGACATAGGAGAGTAATGAGACCTAATTCTTCAATGGTTTTAACTATGTTTTTTCCGAGGGAGTGGAGCATAGTTTATTTTAGCAATATTTAGAGTCTTTCTCTAGATGTAATAGGCATTCTGCGACTAGTTCCAAACGCTGTAGGTGTTATTTTTAAAACTGGGGCTGCCTGAAATCTTTTATATTCATTTATTTGGACCTGATGAGCGACCCACTCGACTATGTCGTAATCAAAGCCTTCCTGAATAATTTGGGAGGTTCCCTTTTTATCTTCTATAAACTTTTCTAGAATGGCATCAAGCACATCATACGGAGGCAAGGAATCTTCATCCTTTTGATCCTGGCGAAGTTCTGCTGAAGGTGGCTTTGTTATGGTAGAGGTTGGGATAATATTTTTATTTCGATTTATATAAAGAGCTAAGTTATATACCATCGTTTTATATAAATCAGCGATTACAGCCAAGCCACCGTTCATATCTCCATAAAGTGTACAGTACCCTATCGCCATCTCACTTTTGTTCCCTGTGGTCAATAATAAGCGACCCATTTTGTTGGAAACGGCCATAAGTAATGTGCCGCGGATTCTAGCTTGAAGGTTTTCTTCAGTTACATCAGGACCTTTTCCTAAGGAAAGTGTCGAGAGTCCTTTTTCAAAGGTATCAAAAATATTTTTTATTTCTAGTGTATCTATCTGCATTCCTGTATTAATAGCCAATTCCACAGAATCATCGATACTACCCTGTGATGAATACTGACTCGGCATCGTAATACCAAAAACATTCTCAGCACCAAGGGCAGTTACAGCTAAAGCGGCGGTTACAGCCGAGTCTATCCCTCCTGAAAGACCGATAAGGGCTTGTTTGAAGCCTGATTTCTTTGTGTAATCTTTGATTCCCATTACTAAGGCGTCATGCACGTTTTGAATGTCAGAAGTGACAATTAACTCCTTGCAAGGTGATGATTCCATGTCACATATTGAAAGGTCTTCTTTAAAACTTGGAGATTGATGAATAAGGTCACCTTGATGATTAAAAACTAAGGATCTCCCGTCAAATAAAAGCTCGTCATTAGCCCCGGACTGGTTCACCATAACGAGTGGAGTTTTTGTTTTTCGTGCTTGTTTTTGAAAAACTGTGAAGCGAATACTCTCTTTTTTTATCTCGTAAGGAGAGGCCGATAAATTAATAATTAACTCTGCTCCAGCTTGGTGTAAATCTTCAATCGGATCTATGTTGTAATCGTCACTCCAGGCATCTTCACAGATACATATCCCGACTCTTTTATTCTTAATCATAACGGGAGCTTGAGGCCCGCCTGGAGTGAAATATCGGGGTTCATCAAAGACATCGTAGCTAGGGAGAAGTTGTTTATGTATACGTGCTGAAATTTTTCCGTTTTCAATGACTATAGCTGAATTTTTAAACTTCTTACCGTCTTTTATGGCAGCACCTATGATAATACAGATAGTCATTTTTTCACTTTCTTGGGTGATTTTTTCTATGGCGCTGTTCATCTTTTTAATAAAAACTGGGTACAAGAGAAGGTCTTTGGGTGGATATCCACATAGTGCTAATTCGGGGAAGATGATTATCTCGGCGTTTTGAGCGGCTGCTTTTTTGATGAAGTTAAGTATGGTGGCTGTGTTTTTTTTGATGTCGCCGATGGTCGGGTTTGTTTGTGCCAATGCAATTTTCATGGAGATATTGTAGCATAGGAGGTATGCCGCATTGCTTTAAATATATTTTTTTATGTCTTTTTCTAACGTCTCCTGTTTGGGCTATCTCTCATGGTCAATCGGTGTTCCTCAGTTTTTCATCACCGAGCCTCTCTCTAAAACAAGCACAATTTTTAGAAGAAAATGATATTCGAGGTTTGATGATTATGGGTAATGCGGTACAAGATGCCAACCAGGTCTCCCGTTTAGTAAGGTCCATAAAGAAGCTAAAGACCACGCAGCCAATATTGGTAGCTATAGATCAGGAAGGCGGGCGTGTCTCACGATTAAAGAAAGGGATACTCCCCTTTCCATCTGCCCTTATTTTGGCAAAAAAAGGCTCTGTTTCTGCTGTGTATGAACAAGGCCGTATTGTAGGGGCTACCCTTGCGGGCTTAGGGATAGATATTAATTTTGCTCCGGTTGCGGATGTTCAAGGAAGTAAAAAAAATACAGTTATAGGCGACAGGAGTTATGGTTCAGGCTCTCAGGTTGTTGATTATTCCCTCGCGTTTGCTGCAGGGATGTTAGCAGAAGGCCTTATTCCTGTTTTTAAACATTTTCCGGGTCATGGACGTTCTATTAAAGATTCACATGTGGATTTTCCTGTTGTTACTGTGTCAAAAGAGATATTAAAAGAGACGGATATACGCCCTTTTAAAGCGGCTATTGAGCTAGATATTCCTATGATTATGACGGCACACGTTAAATATCCTAAAATTGACGCTCAGTACCCGGCTACATTATCCAAAGTTATGATTACGGATATATTAAAAGGGGAATTAGGGTTTAAGGGGAAAGTTATAACGGATGATGTGTCTATGACTGCGATTTCGGGCAAGTGGACACGAAAAGAAGCTATTCAACGAGCCTTGGATGCTGGTGTAGATTATGTGTTGGTGATTGTTTCAGATTTTGATGATGTGTAGTTATTAATCAAACAATAAAGATCTAACTTCGTCTATATCAATCGCTTTCGCATTAGAACTATCAATATCGATAACTTGTGAAAGTAGGGCCCGTTTTTCATCTTGTAACTCTTGAATCTTTTCTTCAATGGTTCCTTCAGAAATCATTTTATAGACGATGACCTTATTGAGCTGTCCCATTCTATGTACTCTATCTGTAGCCTGAGCTTCAACAGCGGGGTTCCACCATGGATCTAAATGGATAACATAATCAGCGGCTGTTAAGTTGATCCCTACCCCACCTGCTTTTAGGGAAACAAGAAAAACTCCAGCCTTTTCGGATTCCTGAAAACGGTCAATAGCTGTCTTTCTAGCTTTAGCAGAGACACTCCCATCGATACGCTCGTTGTAGATACCCTCTTTTTTTAGCCATTTTTGCATGATATCTAACATTTTAGTGAACTGAGTAAAGATAACAATTTTATGCTTTTCGGCTACAAGCTCGGTTAGTTTTTCTTTTACTAGTTCAAATTTTGAAGAGGGTATGTTCGACCCTTCAAACTCTTTTAGTAGACCAGGATGAATACAGACTTGTCGTAATTTTAAGAGTGCCGTTAACATGTTGAGTTTGTTTTGCTTACCCCCCTCACGAATACCTTTCCGTGTAGCGGTCAAGACTGTTTTATATAGTTGCTCTTGTTCATCTGAGAGAGGACACTTGAGCGTAATTTCTGTTTTTTCGGGTAGTGAAGTTAGTACTTCTCTTTTTTCACGTCTCAAAACAAAAGGTTTGATTTTCATACGTAAAACATCTAAATGCCCATCTTTAACATCCATATCAAACTGTTTCAGGGTACCTAAGTATCCAGGCATAGCAAAATCAAATAAATTCCATAAATCTTGAAGATGGTTTTCTACGGGAGTACCAGTCATAGCGACTTTAAAGGGAGACTCTATACATTTTATCGCTTTTGATATTTGTGCTTTAGGATTTTTAATATATTGAGCTTCATCGATAAAGATTGCTTTTGGTTTTAGGTTAGTAAATACTTCAAGATCGTTTTTTAAAATCCCATATGTAGTGATAACAAAGTTAGTAAATGGGAGCTTCTTTATTTTCTTTTCTCTACCAGCACCCGTGTAGACAATACTAGTTAAGCTTGGTGCAAATTTTTTAATTTCACTTTCCCAGTTATAAATAACATTGGTAGGGCCAACGACTAATACAGGTCCTTCCCCTTTTAGTGTGGTGGACAATGCTATCGTCTGACATGTTTTTCCAAGCCCCATATCGTCAGCAAGAATCCCACCTAAGCCACTTTGAGCCAAGAATCCCATCCAATTAAGCCCGAACTGTTGATAGTCTCTGAGTTCACCCTTAAAGCTCTTTCCTGCGAATGTTCCTTTGCTGGGGTCACTATTGTTAAGTTGTTCGACTATATTTGTAGAGTTTTCGTTTGTTCCTCTTGCGTTAGAGGCTGCTATTAGAGGGAGTATTTCGGCTCTAGAGAATTCTTTTCCTGTTTTTAATGCACCCATTTTGGTTAAGGCTGCTAGTTCCTTTTGCGATCGTTCAGATATTTTAGCAAAACCGTTACTTGTTTTAACATAGCCTTGGTTTTGTACCATGAGAGCTGCGACTTCTTGTAGTGACATGTTTTGTCCGGAGACGTTACAGTTAGGTTCGAAATGAAACCAATTTTTGTCCGAGGAACCAATACTAAATTCTAGTTCTACAGGGTCTTCTAGTACATTGAATTCAGGAACATCAGACTTAACGATCCATCCTCTGTCTTTTAATGTGGGCATGACTTTGTCCATAAACTTAGCAATGTCACCGGGGCTTTGAAGTAAAAAAGGTAAATTAAATTCTTCAAACAGAGACATAAGGTCTTGTTGATAAATACTTTCCATATCCATCATGCGTTGATGCTTTTTCCCAGTTCGTTTATCGAGTACAGTTTTCTCCTTAAAATCAGGGGCAATTTCTGCATTTTCATATCTGAAAAACAAGTTGGAGGTAAGAATTGGGGGGGTGTATCCAATTTTAAGTACCCCTACTGGCGTTGTTTCCTTTGGTAAAAAGGAAAGGAAATCAACTTGAATTTTCCACTGAATGACTTGTTTGTTTGGTGTGTAAAGCTGGTTGATAAAAGCGAGGATGTGATCGCCACCATAATAAAGTTGATCTTTATCTAAAAATTTATCTATAAAGTTTTCGAAACCTCGTTTAATTCCACGTTTGATAACTCCTTTTGAGAAATAGTAATTATGTTTGTCATCTTGAAAACGTAACCACATAAGAGGGTTTTTGATCCATTCTTCTCTGTTAATGAGTTCACAGCACAAGCGAGGGCCTTTTTGTTTAACTAAAATAGTTATGGGTAATGGATCGTCAAATGATATCGGTCTTATGTCGTCGTTGTGATCTCTCCAAAGTACGCTTAGGTTGGCGTGCATGGCGCGTTTAAAAAATAATGCCATGTCGTAATCATTGGGGATGGCGTAGATGAGATTACCCTTAAAATCCACTTTTTTAACAAGACGAGCCAAGGCATAACAAAACTCTGACTCGGATTTACTAAGGTGGTCTTCATGCTGATAAAGAAACTGCATGAACGCGGCTAGTGATAAGTCTACGTTTTTATTATTCCAAATAAGTTCTACTCGTAAGTACAATTGTTCTTGCGTGTTGAACAAAAAAGATATGATAGTCTGTGTTTTTGTTGCTACGGTCATTTCGGAGGCTATTATAGAATAAATATTATAAAAAAAAAACTTTGAAATTTTATTTTGTGAGTTATGATGTAAAT
>CALLLO010000029.1 GCA_938082985.1 uncultured Candidatus Marinamargulisbacteria bacterium
TGCCCCCAGTTAAGAAATGACGTAAAATAAGAGAGTCTCAATAGATACAAGACCACCCCCTAAAAGCCCTTAAGCTTAAGGGCTTTTAGGGGCGGCGAAAAAACACCTTTTGAAGGAGACTTTTAATGAAAAACAGAAAATGGACAGGGAAGCAGAAGCTACAAGTAGTAATGGAAGGATTTAAAGAAAAAGCATCGGTATCAGAGCTATGTGCTCGATTCGAAATGGGTCAAAGCCAGTACTATAAATGGAAAGACCAATTCATTCAAAATGGAGCCAATATCTTCGATGAAAAACCGGATAAAAAAATTGAGCAGTTAGAAGCAAAGGTTAAGCAATTAACAGGCTATGTCGGCGAACTGACGGTCGAGTTAAAAAAAACAGAGGACGAGCTAAAATGGCTCGATTCATGACGCGGAAACGCTCTCAGTCTCGAGATGCTTTAGATGAACCTATTTTAGAGCGCATACGCGCGATAAAATCGGACCATCCTCTCTGGGGTTATCGACGTATTTGGACGTATATGAGATATAGAGATAATCAGGTTGTTGGTAAAAACAGAGTGTACCGACTGATGAAAGAACACGCACTTTTAGTTTCAAAAAACCAACGATTAAAGGCTAAACGCTATTCAACACGACCGAAACCAAGAGCTATACTTCCTAATCAATATTGGGGAACAGATATGACTAAGGTTAAGATTCATGGTTGGGGTTTGGTCTATGTTCATATTGTTCTGGATTGGTATACAAAGGAGATAATAGGACATTACACGTCTTTATCTTCCAATGCTGGAGATTGGCTTGAAGCTCTGCAGATAGCCGTCAATAATCGATACCCAGAGGGTATCTTTTCTAAGCATGGAAAGCCTAAGCTTATTTCAGATAATGGCTGCCAGCCCACCTCAGAAAAATATATGAAAGCCTGTTCTCAATTAAAGATTAAGCAAATTTTTACTACCTGGAATAATCCAAAAGGTAATGCTGATACGGAACGCGTGTTTCGTACCCTAAAAGAAGATCTTGTTTGGACTCATGATTGGGCTATTCCCTTTCAATTCCAACGAGATTTTGAACAGTGGATAATCGATTACAATACCGATTTTCCACACCAATCTCTAGACTACAAAACGCCCGCTCAAGCTATGCAGCGTTTTGTTGATAGAAAACGACATAAGGAGGTTCTCAAACACAGAAATTACTCCCTTATTTCTCGTTGACTTAACCGGGGGCATTACAGAAGGGCTGAGGGGCTTTTATCTTTAGGCGCAGGAGGAATAAGAGACTGAGCAGACGCGCATAGAAATACTAAACCTAAACCTTTAATTACATTCATTGTTGATCCTTATGCTTTTGTTATCTGTTTAATTATCGTATTTTTTTGAAAAAAATTTCATTATTTATGGTATTCGACGATCTCAATTCATAAAATATAATGAAAGGTTATAGCGCCTTTATTCTTTTGTATTGTCTTTCTTCCTTTTCCTTATTTAAAAAAGAGTAAGATTTCTACATGCAAATACTGGAAATTAAAGGGGTCGAAAAGGAGCACTTTTTATACGCCCCGGAATTTTTGCAGCCGGTGCTGGGTCAAGAGGAGGCGGGGGAGGGGCTATAAGACTATCCTCACTTCCATACGAATCATCGCTTCCATACCAATCCTCGGCTGAAAGTCTCTCATCTACCTCTGCCGCCGCACCTCTATGTTCAACGGGTTCAGCATCGAGCAAGGTAGTCAATTTTTCGATGACAAGGGGTAATGGGACCCGTTCATCTGGCTCATGCTTAAGACACCCTTTAATAATGTCTTTAAGGGTCTCTTGTTCATTTGGTGAAAATAAGCGCGCATTGAATACCGTGGTACCAAAATTTTCGTCGACATAGCAAGAAATTCTCTCGTCAGTCATACCTTCTTCAAGTATACGTTTTCCAGATATATGTTCCGTTAAACCTATAAGGGGGTTTGTTTTATAGTCTCTATTGCCCGTCACTAATTCCCCACAAAACATATTTAAAAAACACACACCCATTGCAAACACATCTGAGCGAGTCGAATACTCCACAGGTTTTCTATTTAAGGTCTCTAAAAGTTCAGGGGCAAACATGCCAAAGGTACCAAAAAGTTTATCCGATATAGCCTCCTCTTTTTTCATAGAAAAATCAAAATCAATAAGTGTACAGACTAAGTTTTCAGCGCTTTTACCTGAGATCAACATGTTTTCTAGTTTTACGTCGCCGTGAACATACCCGCCTACGGTATGACATTTATGGAGTTCCTCAGCGAATAATTTAAATAGCGTTATGGGTAGACGAGGCGACACTGGAGCTTTAGACCTATTCAACTCATCATAAAAGTCAAAACAATCGGAATCCATAGCTTTTTCAACACTGTACTCGCCTTTGCCTTCTGTTTTAACTGTATTGCAGAAGTATCCAAGCTTTCTAGTTATATATCGATCTCTATTAAATAGCTCGATGGACCGGTCCATTAAAGGTCCTCTTTCTTTTTTCGGCTTCTTAAACACGACGAGGGTACCATCAGATACATCGAGTTGAAATCTAACAGTCTTGTTTAGCCCCTGCCTTTTTTCAAGAGGTCTATTTTCAGGTCCTACGTTTGCCATAATATATATGTGGGGCTCCTCCTTATTAGTATCTATACGCAAGGAAAAAGGAGCCTTAATCTGTTCAGGTAGGGCCACCCTCCGTTGATACGTGGCTTTAAAGTTATACCCTTTATCTAAATAGCCATTCTTATCAAAGTGAAATTTAGGCTGTGTCTTTGTGATAAACTCCTGAAACTTAGTGGCCGCTTTAAATGGGTCTATGAAGCGTAAATTTGCTATCTCTTGATATAGTGCTTGTACTACCGCTTCGGGGCTTTTTATTTGTGTAACATGTGGTAAAGCTTGTAGGTCTGCTGAAAAAGCACGAACGCCTTCTATACCTCCAGGCGATAGTGATCCAGGCCTAGGAAGAGGTGGTGGAGTTGTACGTAGCGAAGTTAAACTGTTCGGTTGTGTATGTATTGCCATATCTACTCATCGTGCCAAAATAAAAAAAAATTTCATTTTTAAAAAAAACTTATCATAACAGGTGATTTTTTATAGATTTTTTTGTAGAAGGGTCGAGGGACCTCTGTCTAAGACATAAAAGAAATGTTTACACTTCATAATAATAAGCCTAAAACTAAGCCCGAGGTTTAATTAGCGTTTAAGATAAGCTACATATTTTGAAAATGCTTGAACCTCATCGTGCTCACTACTCCCTGAGGAGTTACCTCTAACGGCCTCAGGTTCAGCGGCTTCTACTCGCGCTCGTTTTCTAGAATCTGTCGCGACAGGTTCTGGAGCAGGGTAAAAGGGTTCGTCACTTAGAATCCCCAATGAGAGTGCGTACATGTACGCAGGATGCTCTAAAGACTTTGTACTATAAGGGTTAGGACGAGATTTCCCAGTTTCGTCTGTCATGAGTCGATGGTGGTTGGGGTTTAACGCGTTGGCTAATATTCTAGCTATTTCCCTTTTTATGCTGGTGTTAGTGCTAGAGCTACCTCTTGACGGCTGACGAGGATCTATAATTGCTTTAATGGCCAATATTGTTTCTAATGTTTTTATAGGGACTGATTCGGGGTGTTGAGTGATCTGTCGCCCAAAGGCATGTACTCGTTCAGTTACCCCAACAATAAAGTGTTTGTTTTTTATATGAGGTGCTGAGTACCCATAGCCCGTTTTTATTTCGTTAAGATCGATATATGCTGTGTCACGTTTAAATCTCGCCAGTAATGTAACCTGGTCTACACTTGTTGCCAGTAAAAGCATCTCTCGTGCAAACTCCATCTCACGAGTTGGTCTATCTTCTAGGTGGACACAAGTAGGAGACCTATCTGTACCCGGAGCTGTAATTGTAAGAAGAAGAGGGGGTCTGTTTCTAAAGGGCCTAAAAATTCCGGGTATTGTTGGGGTCATTTTTTTTAGCTCCTAATGTCGATGTTGTTTTTAATTTTTACTGTAGGTATAGGATGTAGTCAAGGAAGGTGCTTTCCTCTTCACTATATCAAAGTTATGAGCGGCTGAGTCTGAGCTAAAACGAGTGAGTCTTTTTTCTGGTTTTTTTTACCTTTAAATTTTCTATTGAGGGAGTGGGGGGTAGACATTAAGTGAAATTTATTGTCATTTATTACGATAACTTATTTATAGTAAAAAATACTTTAGATAAAGTAAAAAATGGCATTAAGAGTTTCTCTCGCAAGCAAGACAGCTCCAACAAGAAACTCAATTAGAAACTTTAAAACTAGAAGCGTCCACAGCTACTCGTTTTGACTCACAGCAATGAAAACGTGTGCTTAAGGATGTGGAGATGGTAAGCCTACGCTTCATCCTCCGATCCGCAGCTATACGGCTCAAAGTTATCAGCAGATTCATCTAAAAGTAGATCCTCTAGCTTTACAATACTATCCAATTTATAGGATAGGGCCGTTACAGATATCGTAAACGACAATAACGAGTAGACGTGCCCTTTGGGCATATTAAACTAAATATGGGCGTATCTTCCTTTTCTAATTTTAAGCGAAAAGGAGGCGGCTTCTTTGGTACGGAGGAGAGAGGCTTGTAGTCCGTGCAGAGGGCCCCTTTTCATGGGGGCTTTCAAGATGAGGCTCATCGGGGGCTTCGTGTGTGTAGTCTTCACTAAGTTCAGGGAATGTGGTTTCTGAAGTAGACCCTGTTTGAGTGTGTGAAGATATGATTTCAGATAATGCTGCAAATAAGGGGGCTTCGAGTGTGCGTTCACCAATTAGAGTGTTAAAAGTGTCTACATGTTCAGAGTAATACCTATTTGTTTTTAACGCATCTATTTCTTGCGGGATAGGAATGTCTAAATAGCTTAAGTTTGCACGAAGGACACTTGAACAAGACCAGGCAACAGACCCGGTATCTGCGCTTCTTTTTTTGAAAATCTCGGGGTCCATATGCTCTGGGCGTGCATAGGCGGTATAATTCTTACCATATTCACAGACTACAATCCCATCTTCGTCCCCCATTCTAAATGATATAGTCGACTGTTCTTGGTCTTGTGTGATTAACATATTGGACGTTCGTCCAGCGTCTAGGGCTAAAACGGAGGCTCCATTAAGTCTCTGAGAATGTACCTTATTATCGACATCTACCATAATATCTCTAAACATAGTTAGGAGGGTAAGTGTTTTATCTTCGACTGACAGGTGTGACTCTTTCAGTCCTTGGATAAGGTCTTTTCCTGTACAGTCAGCTCTATCATCAATCAAAACAAAGAGATTATCTCGTACTTTTATTTGAAGGACCTTAGACGCGGGAGACAGGCTTTCTTGTGACGTCACAAATTTTGCAGCAATAGGACGATGTATTTCCTCGCTAGTGTCTATTCCCGCTCTAACAACGCCACCTTTGCCCCGACCAATAATGTGTCCGAGTTCCATAGTCTTGCCCTCAACGCTTAATAATAGAGCCATGCCTCCATCTTTTAGAGTGAGTCTTCCTTCGGGTAAGGGTTGGATGACAGGAGCTTCTCCTCGGACAGGACTACCCACTTGAGATGAAGATGGAGAATAATAATCTCTTTCTGCTCTTAACTGGCCTGTGGCTACTTTGCTTGGAGGAGATGATTCTGCCGCACTGTTTCTTTGAGGAGACGATTCTGCGGCCCTTTTGAAGCGGCCCGGTAATGGGCCAAGTTTAGGTGTAGGCGAAAAGTGAGGGGGTCTTGGTGAAGTGGGTGTCATAATTAAGGCTCCATATTTTTATGTGTTTCTGTACCCTAATTTATCGGTTGGTAAAGTGAAAAAATTTCACTAAAAAGTATTTTTCCTTTTTAAAGGTGGGGGTGGAGGCCTAAAATAAGCACGCCGTTGTAGGCGAATATGTAAAGAACGATCGTGATGTGGATTGAATTCTGAAAATAAATCTAGAGTTTTGTCACACATGTAGCTGTGTATGTCAGGGGCGGTTTTTTGGGGAGGATTGTTGTCTGTATCTGTAATGTCCACGTAGTGTGGGCGTTGTATGACTGCAAATCCATGTTGATATATCATTTTTTCGGCGTGAACGTCTTTAATCTCTATCTCAATCATAGAATGAATGGGCTCAATTTCTTGTCCATCTACAAGGTTATGTGTCTCAGATAAACATTGTTTTACGGCATCAATCAAAGAAGAGAGGCTTGTTTCTGGAGCAAAAAGACAGCCGTTACCGGTATACGTAATTTCCTTTAAGTAGGCGTCTTGAAAAGCAAAGGAATTAATGTTTTCGTTAAGATTTTCTGTAACTTGAAGATGCAAATAGCTAGCAGGGCGTAAGTGGGTATCTGGATAGTGTTTGGCAAAGTAATGCAGTCCGAATATGTCTTCCATAATCGCATGTAAGCCAGTGCCATAGCATGGACTGGTGGACGCTAAGTGTAACCTTTTTTGAAAGGCAAGGATTTTTCTCATAGGGCCTTCGGGGTGAATGGGGTGAATATGCCCGTAGTGTACCCTTTTTTTTTAGTCGGCACCAGGTGGCTTCCCTTGTCTAAGCGCGTTAATGTGGTTTAAAAGCCTCTAGTTTTTGGATGATAGAGTAAGTCCAATCGAACTTTGGGGCCTCTTTAAGACAGCCTTTAATGATTTTTAAGGGGTGAGGTTTTAGAGGCGCAGACATACTGAACTTTTAACTATACCTAAAGACTCAGCTGTTTATTTTTTTTAATAAAATAGCTATAATTGAACTTCATCATGAAGTACAAAGTTATTGCTCTTAATACTCCTGAGAGAAGAGGTGTGCCTCTCTCTTTTTATCCCATTTCTGGAATGGGTAAAGACACGTGTTTTCCACTTTCTCTTATTGGCGCCACTCATACTGGTCCGGAATGGATAACACCCGAGTTACTGTATGCAAATAGAGCCGAAATTACTCATCTTCATGCGTTAAGTTCCACTATTAAAGGATTAGAGTTAAATTTAGGAAAAAAGTACACGGTATCTGTGATCTTCGATGATACAAATGTATGTTTTGAGCAGCTGCCTTTTGATAACACATTTAAGTCGGAACAGGGTGGTTATCCTATTCTCATAGCCGTACCTAACAAAATACGTCATATGTTAGCTGTTAAAAAAAGAAACTCGCAATATTCATTTTTTGACCCGACTGAAATTACACTCCTAAACGCTACTACTGGATATGTACATGGTGATTTAAATGAAAATGGGGTTATGGCCACTCAGGGGGGTAGCCCAATGTCTTTATATTCCTATATCAAAAATGCTCATGCCAAGGAGGTTGGAAGCTTTAGACTGACTGTCTTTCATGTCACGACTTAAACGCATCATCACCTTCATAAAACATATATATAACAAAGGTGTTTTTTTATTTGAAAAAATAATGTGCAATTTTTTTTAAAAAAACACGATAAGTAAAGTAAATATGAATGAAAGGAGATCGTTATGCTATCAGTGGGTTCTGGTTTTAGTTCCTCACACCCCCTCCCTGCAGCAGACCAAACAACAAAGGGTATTGGCCCCTTTGAAAGACACCGAGTCTCTTCTAATCCGGTTGGCTTACCTGATAGTGTTTCTGGTGGTGGAGCTGAGCCTATCGGTACAGGTAGTGCAGCTAGAGTGGCTGAAGTTTTTTTTAGTTCATTACAACCACAACCGCAAAGGATGGAGGGGAGAGGATCTGCCTCTGATTTAGGCCCTAAGCTAGGAGATGAGTTATCGCCACCTGGAGGGATGTCTAGTGCTGCTGAAGAGACAGGATTTGAAATGGTATTAGAAGATTTTAATAGTCACATAACGACGGGGGTTAGTAGTGTAGATCGGTTAGTGTCTCGTGTTTTAATTATCTTAAATGAAAACTTAAAAAATAAGTACCCTGAGATGTTTAAAAGGGTTAAAAATAAAACGCTAGATGTACTTTGTTTAAACGGTAAGTTAATTTTATCATTATCAGGAATGTCTGAAGAACATGACCCTTATTTAAAAGTAGCTTTTCTAGAATCTATAAAAGAAATTGAGGCCGATAAAGCTGCTAAGGGCTTAATTGCAGAAGTGTCTGCATTGAATAAAATTAACATAACAGGATGTGGAAAATCAGCGGGAGCTGCTAGCTCTGAGCCCCAATTAGAAAGTGGTATTGCGGCAGATGCCACAGGTGATTTTATTAATGCATTGTATGAAACAGCAAAAAAGTTTTACAAAGACATAGATCTAAGTGAAAACGACAAGAAAATTTTGAGGGCTGCTCTAATAGAAAATCATACTTATATACTTAAGTTATTAAGTACTGCTGATTCAAGAAAGCCTATAGAGGATATGTTAACGCATCGGTATGGATTGGAAGCCACGGTTGATAGAGTTGAGGCTTATGTGAGTGAACAAAAAAAAGACCCCTTACTTCCTGTTCTGTTAAACAGGGCTAATTGTGCAGAAAATGATACGTGGTATCTTTTAGTAAAAGAAATTATAAATATAAGAAATCAAAATGTGGACGCTACAACACTCTCATTCTCTATGACTACCCTTCGATTAGGATTAATCGATGACGATAAGCCAGATACCTATGAAAAAGGACGGCTTAGGGTTCCTGGGGGATTTGTTATAGAAAGAAAACCTTGTGAAAGATGTGCACTGTTTGTTCATCCTGCATTAAAATTAATACAGGAAACGGCTGAGGGATCTACAACGCTCAGGATTACTCCACATAGGGCATACGGAGAAGCTGTAGCGCCCTTATTTACAGGAGACGGAGCTGCGGCCGAAGAACCCCAAGAAAAAGTACAAGAAGGAGGCGGGGCGTCGACCGATTTCACTGAAAAAAAGGAAAAGAAGGAAAAAGAAAAACATTTTCAGGATTGTTTAAAACTGCTGGTGCGTAAAATGCATGAAGAAAAAGATGGCGAGTTAAAAAGTTCACATGAAGATGCCGTTAGAGACATGATAAGGGGACGAGGGATATCAGAAGAAAAGATTAATGTCATCTTTGAGAATCTACTGAAACAGTATAAACGTGAACATACTATTGAACGAGCCAAAGAAGCAGAAAAAGCAGCAGTAAAAGCAAAAGAAGCAGAAAAAGCAGCAGCAGTAATGCAAATGGCAAGTGTACTAGAGTTCCCTAAGGGACTTCTTCCTAGAGATAGTTAATTAAATTTAGCTGCCGGGCGGTAGGTACTTATTCACTTCTTTTTTTTGTTGAGGCTTGATAAGGAGCAAGCCCTAAGCTTTTTTTTGCGAACGTAAACGGATGCCGCTATTTTTTTAAGGAAAAAGGTACCGGAGCTGGCCTACAACGAAGGTTTAGCGGAACGCATATCTGAACATTTAGCAGAGACCCCTGACTTTGAAGAAAAGAAAATGTTTGGAGAAAGAGGGGGCCAGGTTAACTCTCTTAGTGTAAAATTAATCTGGTTCCTACTTCTACAGAGGGATTTGGTGCCTTGAGTGGATAACTATATATGAACATAAATCCTAGATCTTCTAGATTCTATCTTTACACTCCACAAAAACAGCTTAAAGCGGTACTAAAAGTTGCGGCTTTAGCCGTGGGCGTTGGGCCAGTTTGTGCTGGTCCTTTTTATCTGGATTCGCGTACACAACAGGGAGCCTTATGTAAAAAAGATGTGTTGAATTGCGATAGGATAAAGGGACAGGTCGTTTCTCGAGATAATGGAGTGCGGGGGTAAAAAGGAGACATACATGGACTACAACGAAGGTTTAGCAGAACGCATACGTGAACATATAGCAGCAACCCCTGACTTTGAAAAAGCAAAGGCTTTTGTCTTGTCAAAACTCTCATAATGGCCTGTTATTGCCAAAGTGGCATCCGATATTCAGACTGTTGCGAAGCCTTTATTTTAGGTAAAGAAACACCGCAAAGCCCTGAACAACTCATGCGTTCGCGATACAGTGCGTATGCACAACACCTTTTCTCTTACATCGTCTCGACTATGACTGGCGAGGCGTTGATGGCCTTTGATGTACATGAGGCTAAAAAATGGGCCGAGACTGCCCAGTGGATGGGCTTAAACATAGAGTCGTCACATACAGAGAAAGACGAAGGCTTTGTCACTTTTATTGCGTCATATCAACGAAAAGGCCACATGTCATACCTTAAAGAACGAAGCCGTTTTGTTAAGGGCAATGGTCGATGGCTCTATATTAGTGGAGAGTATTTTTCGGGAGTCTTCTAGTTCTGAAGTCGCGGGAAGCGCTTCTTTATTTAGGTATCTCAAGAGTTAAAGAAGCTGCAATGGCCAAAATGCCTTCTACAACCATATTGACACCAATGGCGCCCATGAAGAAACCGTTGAGGCGCATGGCAATGCCGACGTATTTGTCGAAGGCGACTTGTCGACGTTTTCGAAATAGGTCTTTAATGTAGGCCATGAGGATGACGATGAGGTAATTGACAAGCATGACACAGAAAATAACACCTACGGCTAGAAACCAACTCGGTGAGTGTAGACCAATAATGATGGATAAATAAATGGTGCCGGCGCCAACTATGAAGTGGAGGGCAATCTCTGAGGCTAAGTCGTCTAAGTTTTCTTTGACGAGGATCATCCCTTTTGAGCCGTTCATGATGAATAAATAGGCATAAGAAAAAATGACAATACCACCAAAAATACGGAAAGAATTGAAGTCAATATTGAAAAATCATGTAAATAAATCTTCGCCAAGAAACGCAAATGCTGCGCATACTATGAATGACATTAAACTTGCTCGCCAATATACACGCATAAACGTTTTCATATCTAATTCATCTGCAACGTTTTTGAGGTACAAAAACTGGGCAAAGGGATTCATGAAAATTAGAAATGAAATGGCAAGTTTAATCATGGGGTAGGCCTCCTAAAGAAATGAGCAGTCTAACATAGCTTGTTCATGGTTTCGATGTAAGCTATGAATCATGGTCCCTTACAGACTTTTCATTTAAAATGTAACAAAAATAGTGTAAATGATACCGCAGGTGTAAGGCAATTTAATAGGGGGCATACGGACGTATTTGAGATTCTTTTATAGCGATGATTACGCTCGTTAATGTTGACTAAAGTTAAAATAGAGGGGTATTAATAGAATGTCTATTTTAAAAATAGAAAGAATTTAGTATATGTAGCGAGTGACGCCTTGTTAATTTTAAGTTCAGCGCATTAAAGATATTATGTCCATGTTGACGCCAGAACAGTAAGACACCTTTTTATCTATGCAAAAGACTTACGATAAGAAGACTGACAAAAAGTTTAAGCATAAATCTAGAAAAAAAAGGTAGTCATATATGAATAGCATCATCCGGTTTTTTTGTAAAAGGCATGTGCTTGTTAATCTCATTACGGTACTTGTCTTTATGGGTGGTGTTGTTGCGTGGATGATAACAAGTAAAGAAGAATTACCTGATATTACCTTTAATACGGTACGTGTTTCCACCTTGTATTCGGGGGCATCTGCTGCAGACATTGAGTTTTATGTCACACAACCTCTAGAAGAACTCCTCCAAGGGATTGACGGTGTTTATAAATTAACGAGTACATCTAGTTCGGGGAGAAGCTCGATTTCTATCGAACTAGATCGTTCTGTTAAAGATATAGATAAAATAGTGACTGAGATTCAAAGCCAAGTGTCGCGTGTGTCTTTGCCAGATGACATTTTGGACGATCCTAGCGTACGTGTGTTTGAAACGTCTAAAAAAGCGATCATAGATATTGCGCTGTATGATGAAGATAAAAACACATTAGATATTGAATCTAGGATAAAATTACAGCGTGTGGCGAGAGGCTTAGAATCTAAATTGTTAGCTATCCCGGAAGTTTTTTCGGTGAATCGTAGTGGGTATTTGACGAGTGAAGTTCTGATTAATATTAATCCTAAGAAACTGGCTGTGTATGACTTGGCCCTAAGTGATATTGGACAGGTTATTCAGCAAAATCATGTACGTGCTCCATCTGGGACCTTGAAGTCTGGAAGAAACGAACAGGTGACGGTTTTGTCTGAACTTGATACAAAGAAAAAGCTAGATAATGTTGTTATCCAAGGTGGTTTTGACAGTAAACCTGTGAAATTAGGTGCTATTGCCACTATTACAGATTCTTTTGAAGAACAGGTGTCTATTTATAAGGTAAACGGGCGAGAAGCCGTGTTGTTTAATGTAGTAAAAACAAGTAAATATGGCATTATTGAAGCCTTGGAAAAAGTGAGGGCTGTGACGGATCTATATCAAAAAACAGTCTTAAAAAATAGTTCTATTAAAGTGGCCTTTTTAGATGATGAGTCTATAGATGTACGTAACAGACTCGATATTGTGAGTTCGAATGGGATGTTGGGCTTTTTTTTGATTGTGTTGACTCTTTTTGTTTTTCTGAATAAACGCTCAGGGTTTTGGGTAGCGTTGGGTATTCCTTTTACCTTATGTTTTACATTGATTGGGGGCTATCTTCTCGGCTACAGCATTAATGGGGTTACCTTAGCAGGCCTTATTATCGTATTAGGGATTGTCGTCGACGATGCGATTATTGTGGCGGAGAATATTTCTCGTAAAATTAACGAAGGAATGTCCGTGACGGATGCTGCGGTAGAAGGAACAGTCGAAGTAATACCCCCTATTTTGGCTAGTGTAGCGACAACCTGTGTAGCGTTTATTCCACTATTCTTTTTTTCAGGACGTTTTGGCAGTTTTGTCATGTTTATACCCCCCATTATTTTCCTTATGTTGGTGGCGAGTCTATTTGAATCTTTTTTTCTATTGCCGCCGCACATGACTTTGTTTTCTAAGAAGAGTAAAGGGCCACAAGAAAAAATGTGGTTTAAGACATGGGAAGATGTGTATGAACGCTGCCTTCAGTATGTGTTACCGAAGCGGTATTGGGTCTTGTTACTATTTTGTTTTCTGATGATTGGAGCAGGGGCCTTGGTAAAGGCTGACTTTAAATTTGTGATGTTTCCAGATGAAGAATCTAGAGAAATTGTAGTATCGGGGATTGCAACAGACGCCGTAACTGCTCTTGAAACATCGAACACGATACAGCCTTTGGAAGAGTTTTTAAGAGGGTATCTTGGACAAGAAGGGATTGCCATTCGTTCGGCTGTGGCGAGAGGGAGGCGCGGGGCTGCTGCGGTAGAGAATCAATTTAATATTACCTTAGAAATTACACCTGCTGATACACGAGATAAAGGTACGAATACTCTTTTACAAGAAATTAAAACCTTCACAGAAACACTGGGCAGTCTGAGTAGACTTCGCTTTAGAAAAAATAGATTTGGGCAAAGTTCGGGTAGTGTATTCGAGATTGTGGTTCAGGAAAATGATGATAAAAAACGAGATCTTCTGCTGAAAACGGTGATGAAAGCGTTGGCGGAACACCCAGATATGACTAATCTTGAAGAAGACGTGATTCCGACTAAAAAGGAATATATTCTTCACTATAATCAAGAAGAACTAAAAAGATTATCGGTAAACCCGTCTAATATTTCCTCGAGTGTAAGAAGTATTTTGAGTGGAAAACGTTTGTATACTGTGTATAGAGATGATGAAGACGTAGCGGTAACGCTCACAGTGGAAGACGCGTACAGAAAAGATATGTTAGGGGTGTTGTCTGTTCCGATAGCGAATAATCAAAAGTATTTAATTCCTTTGAAAGACCTTGTGACGGTGGGAAAAATTGACGCTAAAAACTCTATCCGTAGACAAAATTTGAAACGGAGTAGTTTTATTTACGCGGATATTCAGAAAGGGTCAAAGCGAAGCCCTTTGGATATTGCTGACGAATTTGAACAGGTTGTTTTCCCGATGATTCTAGCTGATTTCCCCTCGTCTCAGATTCATTTTGAAGGAGAGGTTATGGATACTCGAGACTCTCAGCGAGACTTTTTAGTGAGCATTTTAGCGGTCATACTTTTAATTTATGTTGTGCTGGCTATTTTATTCGATTCGCTTATAAAACCACTGCGAATTATGCTGGTTATTCCCTTTGGAATTATTGGCGTTGTGTTGGCTTTTTATATGCATGGGAAAACGCTATTTGGCTTTTACGCAGCCATTGGAACGCTTGGTATGTTAGGTGTGGTAATCAACGATGCTATTGTGATGATGAGTAAGCTAGATAAGACAAAGCAAGACGGGACAGACATGGTGCTGTTTACAGCAGGTGTAGCGAAGACTCGGTTGCGAGCTATTATCTTAACGACGTTTACGACTGTTTTAGGTGTTATGCCTACAGCGTATGGATTTGGAGGGACGGATGTTATGTTGGGAGATATGATGATTGCTATGGGATGGGGCTTGTTGTTTGGAACGGCTGTGACTCTGATTTTGACCCCGTGTTTTTATCTTTTTGAAAAAGATATAAAACGTTTCGTTTTCTCGTTATATAAACCCGGACTTAGTCTGCTTATTTTTTGTTTCGGTTTAACTATATTTAGTTCAGTTGTGGAGGCAAAAGAGCGTGAGTTATCTTTAAAAGAATTTGTGGCTTTGGCTAGTAAAAACGACCCTAAGTTTCATCGTATATTAATGGATGAATTAAGCTTACGTTACGACACGGATATGAATGTGGAGTCCGAAGAACTTGTCGCAACGATTTTGACAGAGCTGACTATGGACGCTTCGGATAAATATGCGGCGTCTGGGTTGAGTTTAGAGAGACGTGTGCCTCTTCGAGGACAGAGCTATGAGTCCAGTTATGCGTATGACGCTGACGATAATGATTCACATACCTTTAGTTTTAGCTTCTCTCAAGACATTGCTCAAAACGCCTTTGGAAAGGCGGTGAAGTTGGACTCTCAAATACAAGACATTAAGACAGACGTGGCACGGTATCAGATTACAGAAGCGTATGAAGATTATATGGCAGAGTTAATGAGTGTGTATTACACCTGGACACGGCAATATGAGAGTTACCGTTTGGCACAATCGTCGTATAAAGAAAATGAGAAGGTCTTGGCTAGTATAGTCAGTCGGCAAAAAAAGAAGGTCGCTGACCAAACTGATGTTAATAAACTGAAGCTGCTCATCATAGCGAAAGAAGAGCAGGTTATTATTTTTGAAAAAAATTATAAAGAAACCATGAATAAAATGCAGAGGGTGACCAAATTAGGGCTTTCAGAGACGGTTATTCCCGATTCATCCATTATTTTGGACAGTCTTCCTAGCGAGTTTGAAAAAGAACTTTCTGGAATAAAGGACAGTAGTCGGTCGTTTCGGATGCTTGCCCTTATACAATCACACGTTAATGTTGAGACGGCACGTTTAGCTAGAGAGCTTATGCCGTCTATTGAACTTAGTGCCGCTGTCTTACAAAATGTGGATACGTCTGCTCAACTATCGGCCACGATTGCCTTGCCTTTTCAAAAGAAAAAAGCCAAGGCGGCGTATGCAATCTCTCAGATTAATCAGGAGAAAAACACACTCAATACAGAGTCAACGAGTGAGATTTTGGAGACGGCTATACAAAATCTTCATTTGAGTTTAGTAACCCAGAAAAAACTGGTAACGACGGCGGCGAAGAAAAGAGGATTAGCGGCTAAAATTTTGGAGAATGAATCTGAAAACTATGCGTATGGAAAAATAAGTTTAAACGACTATATTGCAGCGGTGAATCGTTTTGATTCTACTCGTTTTGACGAAATTGATCAGAAAATTACCTTTCAGCAGCTGAGTGTGGAATGGAAGCGTTTGACGGACCAGTTGATTTAGATCTTAGGTATAACACTGTTCGTGGGTATATTCTTTTACGGACTTACTGAGCCATGACCCCTCACAAGACTACGCCCTCTAGAATTTGAAGAACCATTAGAACTCAAAGAACCATTAGAACTCAAAGACTGTGCTAAGCTCCACATGTCAAAAGCTTGTTCACCTTTTTTGAATGGCGTAACAAAAACCTCAGTATCTGATAGAGCTGGCATAGGGCTTAAATTTAGATCGATAGGCACCCTATTTGTCGGGTTTGATACCATGCCATAATTCATCTTACTCACATAAAATTTAGTACAATCAAGTGTAAGCGCTATGTTTTCAGCTTGCTCAAGAAGTCCTCTTTTGAGAGCGTCATTAACACTAGGTAAGGGGGCTAGCTTGGGCGTTATTTCTACAAATTGACAGACAAAAACACGCTCGTTTTTTTCGTTTTTTGCAATTAACCCCCATGTGGCCGCTATGACAGTATTGCTAGCGTCTCTAGCAACGATAATAGGGGTGCAGTCCATGGATAAGAGTTGAATAAGCCCATAAAAACGGTTGGCACGAACAGAGGTGCAACAGCCCACATTGTTTCCTATCCATAAGGCATCTGGATGGCTAGGATCAGCGAGCCTAATACTAATATCGCCTCCTGGAAATTCGTACTTACTCGTTGAGCATTCTCTATATTGGTCTAGGTAGACTTCGGTGTTGTGAATAGTGCCTGAAAGTGAGGTGTATAGCCTTAGATCTTGTTCCTGTAATTTATGTCCTAAGGTCCGTAATAATGCTTTGTATTTTTGTATTTTTGTGTCTGAATTAAAATCAGGAAGTAAGTCTCTAAGCATGCTTAGATTCTTTTCTTTTAATTTCCTTTTTAAACGAGTCACATTTGAAACAATGGCCCGAAAAGGAACAGCAGCATCGGTGGTGTCTCGACTTAGAGTCATGTGTATAGGTGTTACGGTTTTCAAGGCTTGAAGGTCTGATTCTGTTAAGCCTAAGGCTTCGTTTTGGACGTCGTTATACGCATCTTGGATCGACCCACTGCTTGGGTCTCCATTTAAGGTACTACTGAGAAAGGTATCAAAGTAAGTTAAAAATTGAGGGTGTTCATGTTCTACTCGGCGGCGTGCAAAGGCGAGTCCGGAGAGATGTTGTCTGTGCTCGGTAATGAGAGCCTCGTGTTTTTTTTCTGGAACCTTAAAAAAAACTAGAGTTTGACGATTTACAGTATCTTCTAATGCTTTTTCAATCTCAAATAGCCCATCGGCGTACGATCTGTCAGAGGCGTCTCGGATACTTTGACCAAGTGCTCTTCCGGAGCTATCACCCAAATAGGATAACTGCTCACTTAAATCAATAATACTAAGAAAGGGGACTTTAATGGTCGGGTTGTGAAAGTTTTCAACAACAGGACAGTCGTCATGAAGTGCAGCAAGCTGACTGATAATAGTGTCCTTAAAAGGGACAGCTTGCAACTTTTTTATGAGAGGATTAATATTGTCTTGGATAAGCTCTTTTAACACGCTAGGAGCACTTTTCCCTAATATTAGACACAGTGTGTGAAGCTCTTTTCTATAGTCGGTTAGTATCTGCAAAGGATTCACTAGAGCCTTAGATTGTATGCCTCCAATTGCTTCTAGTCTCGAAATAAAAGGCGTGAAGGGAGATAGACTGTGGGGGATTGGGGTATAGTAATCGTGAAGTGGATTTAGGCTTTTTTTACGCACGTCTAAATAGACAGGGTACTCTTTTTTAGGGAGTTTTACTTTATATTGACTTACACATTTGATTAGAGCTATTACAGACTTTTTATCTGTGGCTCTAGAGCCTATCACAGACTGCATGCTCGCATCTGAAACAGGGATGGCATACTTTTCAAGAAAAGCTTTAAGGTTTTGAATAGCCTCGTGAAATGGAGGTCTGTGCAGGGTTTCATATTCAGTATTTCTTATTTTGTGCATGTTTTCTAAATCATAAATGATTATGGTCGGCATGTCGTGACTTTGATCTATTGCAATTAATTTCTTCATATAAAAATAAGATACCTGTAATGTGCCTATATTGCAACTACTTTTTTTGCATTTTTAGTATAAAATTTACTAATTTACAGAAAGAATGGTACGCACTCTACATTGCAAAGAGTGTTTAAGTTTTAAGTTTAGAGGCGAGATAAATAGAGAGCAGGGCCATGCCCATCGCCCAATAACCCACGACAGAGTAGTGTTGCAAAACGCCTAGGTCGTTTTGGGTAACGATAATGCCGGCCATGTAGGCGGCAATTCCTGCGCCTAACTGTTGGATAGCTGTGTTTATACTCATAAAACTCCCCCGAGTCTTAGCCTCTGTAGCGGAGAGAATCAAGGCTGTTCCACAGACCATACGCCCTCCTGAAAAGCTAAATAAACTTGTGGTTAATATCATCGGGATTAGCATGTTTTGGGCCCCGAGATGCGTAATCCCAAAAAGAGGAATGAGTAGGCAAAAAGAAAAGAACATAAAGACTTTAAACGTGCCGATTTTATCACCAAGGCGACCACTTATTGGCGCTGTAATCATGGCGGCAATACCGCCAAAAATATATAGATAAGGCAGGTCTATTTCGGCTATACCGACGTTGCTGACCATGAAGGTGCTAATCAAAGGGATGACACTGAATTGACCTAACATAATAGCAAAGGTGAGAGCGAGAGCGGAACGTTGCTTGGGCTCTCGGATACTTTGGAAGATGCCCTGTTTTTTATCTGGAGACAGGTCTGTTTTTATGTGTGAGTTAAGAGTAGGAATGGTGGATAAGGCTAAAGGAAAAATGACGAATCCTAGTCCTACGATGGTATAAAAAGGGGCAGACCAGGAGTAGGTGTTGGCTAAAAAAAGCCCCGATGGGACGCCAAAAATACTGGCAAAAGAAAAAGCTAACAGGATAACGGACATGGCACGTCCACGTTTGTTTTCTGGGATTGTGTCGCCTAAAATTGCGAGGATGAGAGTAGATAAAAGCCCACCGAAGGCGCCGGTGATTATGCGGGAGAGGAGCAGAGCTGTATAGCTTGTAGATAGAGCGCAGGCTAAGGTGCTGAGGATAAAACCGGAGAGCATAATTAAAATGGCTTTTTTTCGGTCTAATTTATCGAGAAAAAAGACACCTGAAAAACCGGAAAGTCCTGCACTGAGGGTATAGACGGCGATGAGGGAGCTAAAGAGTTGGGCGTCTATGTTGAATGCACGCATGAGTTGAGGCCCTAAAGGCATAATAACCATAAAGTCTAAAATATGGAGAAACTGAATCGCGGCGAGGGTGAAGATAATCATGGGGCTAGAATACAGGAAATACAGGGGCCATGGTTTAGGTGCCACCCTTCTGTTTTATCTAAGGGTGGCACCTAAACCATGGCCCCTTTTCCTTTTTCTTTTTTTAGAAAACAAACCATGGGCACTTCAAATTCTTTTTTCTTAGAGACTAACGTGCGCAGAAAACTTCTTGGAAATTGAATAAGTGTCGAATTAGAATTGACAGGGTTATAACCTTGGTATCGTCCTTCGGTGGCCGTGTTTACACTGATATAGTGGGGCATGTATTTTTTTTTACCAGGAGGTACGTCTTTACCTTTTATTTCTCCAAACATAGGTATAATTACAACGTGAGTGTCTGTAAGTGCTTTAAAATTAGCGCTTAATTCTGGCCCGTGATTGGAAAAACTGTTGTCGTCAATAAGGCCAATATCTGAAGAGTATTTAACGGTGCCTTTTAAATTAATAATAGACCTCTCGAAGTCCTTTTTTGTATTTTCAATGGTGTTTGTTGACTGATATCCCTTTGTAAATGCGGCTTGGTGGGCTGGGGTAGTAAAAGGCAGAATAGAGTGGAAGGGTACGCCTTGGTCCTTAAGAATATTGCCGAGCATTGTATAGCTTAAGTCTACGCTTTCTTTAAGCTGTAAGGCGCTTGGGTTTTGCTTTGCTTTTGCCAGGCAAAATGAAAAACAACTAAATGTATGATTTTTTCTTGTCTGAGTTAAGGCTAAATTAATAGTGGGAGTAAAAATTTTTGAATTCAAGAGGCTCATGTGTCTATATATATCCTTTCTGCTTTCTTATTTGAGTTGGATGAAGGGGTGGGCTTAGCTATCCGCTGACGGGATTTTCCAGCCTAATTTTTTTTCAATAGAGATAATAATTTCTCTAGCAAAATCTTTACCCGTCGTCTCTTCCACACCTTCCAAGCCAGGCGATGAATTAACTTCTAATAATAAGGGCCCTTTACTAGATCTAATAATATCGACCCCAGCCACGTCAAGACCTAAGATCTTAGTCGCTTTAATCGCCATTTTTTTTTCTTCTGGGGTTATTTTAATGCTAAACGCCTTAGCTCCTTTGTGTATATTCGCCCGAAACTCACCTTCCGCAGCTTCTCTCATAATGCTCGCGAGAACTTTCCCGTTAACAACAAAACATCTAATATCTTTATTGTCTGCTTCCTGAATAAATTCTTGAACTAACAAATTGGCTTTTAAGGATTTAAACGCGTTAATAACACTCTCCGCCGCTTTTTTTGTCTCTGCTAACACAACGCCTGTTGTTGGAATTTCTAACCCGTTTTTAAGTAATAGTTGAAGAGAAAATAATTTATCTCTTGATTGAATAATAGATTGAGAAGAAGTTAAAGAATACACCCCCATACTTTCGAAATGACGTGTTAGAGCGGCCCCATAAAAGGTTAAACTAGGCCGTATTCTTGCTACAATAGCATCTATTTCAGCAATAACTTCCCCGCCGCTATTAGTCGTTCATTACCATATAATGGGGGGGGGCTCGCTAATACACCAATATTTAAACCCGTGGCTACTTTTTTAATTTTTACATAGTTTTTTTTGATAGTCTCTTTAGATATTTGACCCAAAAAAAACTCGCATCTGGGTCAATCATAATCCTATCTTTCATAGCTTCTCGCCCTAAAAGCATGCGAAAACCCATTGAATCTCGATTAGATAGCGAAAGCTCAATCTCCCATGAGGCGTTCCCCATTATCATGTCTGTTTTAATCACATACCTTTTTTCACTTATTCCTGTTGAGCTTTTAATATCTCTACGACCGATAACTTCAGCCTCACAGCGGACAACGGTTCTGCGATCCTTTTGTAAAGGATGTACTTCAAAACTAACCCACAGGACTTTTTCTTTTCGATGTGAATGAATATTAAAGGCATGAATAGAAGATGTTTTAGCTCCTGAATCTACGCGAGAAATAATAGCTGGGATGCCTAAGCTAGGGAGTTCACACCATTCTTCAGAACCAATTATTTTTTTGTTAGTTTTCATCCCCCCAAGATTATATCGGATACTATAAATACTTCACAACTCGTTGTCATGCTTTAGGTTCCCGGCGTGTTGTTATGCTAAGGTTTCACCCATGAAAAAATTAAAAATATATACATACTTTGGTTGTGGATCGTGCATAAAAGCGACAAAATATTTGACGGCTAAAGGGATCGATTATGATGAGCTCCCGATAAGAGAGACCCCCCCTTCGTTGGCAGAGATTGAACAGGTATTTAACTCTCTAGGGCAGCGCGTTAAACCCCTTTTAAATATGTCAGGACAGGAGTATCGGCGATTAGGATTGAAGGATACTGTAGGCGCTATGTCAGACGCTGCCGTGTTTCGTTTATTGTCGGAGAACGGAAACCTTGTTAAACGTCCCTTTGTAGTGACGGAGACTGGGGGGTGGACGGGCTTTAAGGCTGAGATTTGGGATACTCTTTTGTGAAGACGTAAACACAAGAAGATAGCCGTTGGTTTCTCAATCTCGTATACTTCATCGCTATGAATGCTGTCTTAAATGAAATTAAAAAAATTATGCGTATCGCGGGACCTATCGTTACAGCGCAAATCTGTATCATCCTTATGGAGGTTACAGATGGCGTAATGTCTGGGATCTTGGGTCCTTTGGAGTTGGGGGCATTGGGTACGGCGGGTAGCTTTATTTATATTGTTTTACTGAGTATTTTTGGTGTTCAGATGGTGGTAAGTTCTGTTGTCGCTCGCTTAAATGGCGCGAAAGATATCGCAAGTATTGGGATGTTCGTTCAAGCGATGATTGTCATTGGAATGGTCATGGGAGTCCCTCTTATGCTGTATCTCAACCAAGCGGGGACTATATTAGAGGCGGTAAACGTAGCGCCAGAGCTTATCCCCTTAGCGGAAGCGTATATCTACGCACGACAATGGGGCGTTCCGGCTATTATTCTGTTTTCTGGCGTTCGGTATTTTTTTGAAGGGATTGGGAAGACGGGACCTATTATGACGGTATTGATTGTGGCTACGCTGTGTAATATTCCCTTAAATTTTTTTCTTATGAAAACCTTCGGCATTGGTGGGATTGGGTATGCGACAGCTATTGTGGAATGGATTATGGCTCTGGGCATTGTGGCGATAACGTTTAGTGCTAAATATCGTGCTTATGCAGTCTTGTCTAAGCTGTATCGGCCTACAAAGGCACAGTATGTCTCACTGCTTCGACTCGGACTCCCGAGTGGGGTTATGCGCTTTGTAGAGGTGGGGGTATTTGCTTTGTCTGGTTTAATATTGAGTACGATCTCGGCTGAACAAGTAGCCGCGCATCAAATTGTACTCAATATTGCGGCTTTGGTCTTTATGTTTTATCTGGGTACTTCGGCGGCTATGACCTCGAGAATTGGGTATTTGATTGGAAATGGGGCCTCGAAAGCTCAGCAGGTGTTTAGTATAAAAGTGAGTCTGGTTGGCATTGTTTGTGTGTCGAGTGTGTTGGCCTTTAGTATCTGGATATTTATGGATAAGATTCCGCTTTTATATAGTTCTGATTCTAGCGTCATCGCTCTGTGTCGGGTGGCTTTTTTGTGGGTGATTTTTCTCCAGGTTTTTGACGCTGTTCAGGCGGTAATTGCTGGAATTTTGACGGGGTATAAAGACACCTTCGCTCCGATGATATATACGACGATTGCGCATTGGGGTTTTGGCTTTGTACCGGGATATATGTTGGCGATTATATATGGATGGGGGATAACTGGCGTATGGGTCGGTTTGTGTTCTGGTATTTTGGTGACGATGGTGTGTCATGTGGTGAGACTGAGGATGATACTTCTTCGTTAGAGTCGAAAAAGGGCTATTAAGTAATAATCAAGATCTCAGCGGTGACAATCGCCGTTATAGAGAGTTTAGAAAGCTCTGTGACTTCAATTCCGTCACCCTGTTCAACTTTTTCTCCATTAATTGTCAAAGAACCTTCCGATATCAAGATATAGGCCTGCCCTGAAATGTCCTGATTTATCGTCGTTCCTGCCACTAATTTCCCACCGTAAATGCGCATGTCTTGGTTAATGAACAGTCCCTCGCCTTCTGTTCCAGACACTAAAATAGGAAGAGACTTTGTAATAGGCATTTTAGGAAAGTTAGCTTGCTCCCAGCGAGGGTCTATGTCTTTTTTATTCGGCTCGATCCATATTTGATATAGGAGGGTGTCTTCGGACTCTTTATTGTGTTCGGAATGGAAGATTCCCGTCCCAGCACTCATAACTTGAACGTCTCCAGCGACAGTGCGCCCTTGGTTTCCTTTAGAGTCTTTGTGGGTAATGGCACCTTTTCGTACGTAGGTGATTATTTCCATGTTTTTGTGGGGGTGTGTGTCGAATCCATAACCGGCTTTGATACTGTCGTCGTTGATGACTCGGATGTGACCGAAACTCATACGAGAAGGGTTGTAGTAGTTAGCAAAGCTAAAATGGTGACGCGCGTGTAGCCATCCATGATTCGCGTGGCCTAAGTCTTTGTGTTTGATAATGGTTAACATATGAGTATCCTTTGTTACTTAGACTAAATTTTAGTCCCTAGTATACCTAATATATCTGGTATAGTATCGTTATTATCTCAACAAACAACAGTCAAGGAGTTTTCACATGTCATACGGTTTTTATCACATTATTCATATTCTTTGCTTAGTGTCTATCGTCTCTGGATTTACCCTCGTTTTAAAAGGCGAAAATGCAGGCAAAGCGCCTAAGGTTATTACAGGAATATCTAGTTTTCTGTTACTCGTTTCTGGTATGGGGCTTTTGGCTAAGACGGGTGGCGCTTTTGAGACTTGGGTTATTTTGAAATTATGTGTGTGGTTAGCTCTCGCAGTTATGGTTCCGGTTACAGCTAAACGCTTTCCTGAAAAAAAGGGACTCGTATTTAAGATTGCACTCGGACTGGTTGCTGTTGCTGTGTATGCTGTGTCTACTAAGCTAAGCTAAGCTAAGCTAAGCTAAGCTAAGCTAGGATACATGGGTAGAGTTATTAAAATAAAAAAAAGGGGGCGGGGCTGTGTGTGTATTGCGGCATAGGCAGTAAAGAAAGTCTACACTAATCATTGCCTGTTTTAGGAAATAGGAGTAGGCTAGTGAACAAGAGAGCGATTAGTATATTCAATAAAGGAAAAAATATGACAAATAAATTATATGTAGGTAACCTACCATTTTCAGCAACAGACGATTCTATCAAAGAATTATTCGCAGAAGCAGGAACAGTAAATAACGTAACAGTTATCATCGACAGAGATACAAACCAATCTAAAGGTTTTGGATTTATCGAGATGGGATCTGGTGAAGAAGCTAACGAAGCTATCGAGCGTTTGAATGGTAAAAGCTTTGAAGGTAGAGAATTGAAAGTAAACCTAGCTAAGCCTAGAGAATCTAGAAACTAGTATCGGGATACAGGCGGTAGACAATGAAAAATAATTATATTGTCCTCTTACAAAAAAAGTACTTGTTATTTTTTGTAGCTAAGCCAAAAAAACGAGGTTCATTTCTTCATGACGCAGGTTTGTTTGAAATGGCAGAAACAGTGACTAGTAAAGATATACTGGCTTGGAAGAGTAAGTATGTTTCTACTGTAATTACTGAAGTTACGGATTGGGAGTAGAGGCAACTCATCTCCCTTTCTTTATTTGAGCCTCCTCATGGGAGGCTTTTTTTTGTTTAGGGGTTGAGGGGCCATGGTTTAGGTGCCACCCGTTGAGACAAAAAATAAAATAAAGAGTTTTTTTAATTTAAAACAGAGACTAAACGGTCTTTAAAAATTGTTCCGTTTCTTTTTCTGGTTTTATTGA
Source organism: uncultured Candidatus Marinamargulisbacteria bacterium (assembly GCA_938082985.1). GTDB lineage: Bacteria > Margulisbacteria > Marinamargulisbacteria > CALLLO01 > CALLLO01. The sequence goes on from CALLLO010000029.1 coordinate 24,813, forward strand.
ATTCCCGAGCAAAACCTGCGTTAAGATAGCCAATTGTCTGACTTAGATTTTCTTTTTTAGTACGAACGAGAAGGGGGTAATGGTTTCCCATGAGGCAAAAACAGTGA
>CALLLO010000030.1 GCA_938082985.1 uncultured Candidatus Marinamargulisbacteria bacterium
ACTGATTCAAGATAGTTTTTAACGTCCGCTATAAAATCATCATATCCAAGATAATTAGTATCTCTTTTTGTATGTTTTGTAAATTTTCCAGAAAAAGTTTCAGAAATATTTTCTAATGCATTTAAAAAACCAGAAACATTACGCATAATTTCTTTATACCGATCTGTATCTTTCAGCTCTTCAAGAGACAATGTTGGGGCTTCTTTTTGAAGAATATCGATTATCTTTTCTTCCCAGCTAGATTGAGTTTCAAGGCTGTCCATTGTTTCTCTGAAAAGGTCGTGAACTGTATTGATTAAATCAAAATTTGATTCTTTTTCAGCCCAGTCATCATGCGGGAAAAGAAATGTAAGCCACTTTGTTTGATTAAGTAAAGCTTCCGGCTCGGCTGCTTCTGTATATTTGTCTTGTATAAGTTCAATAACCTTAAGTTTATAGTTATTAGGCATTGGGATTGGGAGTGCGCTTTCGGCTGCTAGGCCAAAATATTCTCTATTTTCATCTATGAGTTCAACCAAGTTCTCCGGTAAATTATCAGTATATTGAACAGAAGTATAGGCAGCAAACCGGGCAAAATCTGCGGCAGCCAATTTAGCCTTAGCGATAGATTTATCTGGTATTAATCCCATGTCGACAGCCCAGTCAACGTACATCTCTGTTACTGCGGCAATCAGTTTTTCATCTGACTTATTGTTAAATTTAAATGGACATACGATATCGCCTTCTAACTCAGCCGTTTCATCTCCCACGGTAAGTTTCCCTAGTGTCACTCGGATAGATGGAGTAGCTAGGGATGTGTATACATCTGCGGCGGCGGCTCTAGCTGGTTTGGAGTATGTTTTGGGAAGTGGTGGTGGGGGTGACTTCACACCAGAAAGGCACGCTTGAAGGTTTAGTCCCTTAGATTCTTCAGGCTCAGCTTCTTTTGAGTCAAGACATAGAAGTGGAGCTGGGCTAGCTACATTCAAAAATCCAATATTTTGTTGTCGTTTAAACCTCAGCATTGTCAAGTTTGGATCAGATGCAGATCTATGAATCCCTGAACGTGCGGATGGTGGAGCTAGAAGTAGATCCCTCTGTAAGTGTGGAAGTCTTGCTATTGTCATATTTTTTGACCTTTCTTTATAATTCTCCCTTCTGATCTTGAACTTGCAGTCTATGAAACTTACCCGATAAATTCAAGAAAAAATCATTATTTAACCCGTTTTATTTGACAGGCGTGATGTAGAAACAAAAATAAAGTCATCATTTTTTTATTTAAAGATAGAAATAATGGTCTGTAAACATCATTTTATCACATGGATTCCTTACGATTATTTTTAAATCTCCTCATATTTATGTCACTAGAATTGAACCTAAAAGTAGGGAGTAGAATAGGGCTATCAACGGCCCAAACGTACGTTATCATACATCTACATGATTGCTTGCTTTCATGTTTTCTTTTATCTAAAAAGGGGATATACTATATATATTATTTAAAACATGAAATGAGGCCTGTTATGAATCACAATGAAAAAGAAAAATGTAATGCATCGCTTAGTACTCGTGTTAGACCGTCTACCAAGAAACTTTTAGAAGCGATTCCGTTATTAACGGGAGTTCCTCAACAACAGTTTGTCGATGAAGCAATAATATCTGCTATTCAACACTTACCCGAAGACATCCAAAACAGACTCCACTTATTAACTAGTTTAGATCCTATGAATGCCTCAAACTAAGAAAGAGAGAAAAATACGAATTATCATATCCTTTTAATTTAGCAGCTACACCCACAATAATTGGAGCCGCTCAAAATATTCTGTTTCTAGAATTTTCACTCCGGTATAGTTAAATTCTTGCGCTGTAAGACTTATTGTTAATATGTAATTAAGTAATAATAAAAAAAGTCCTAAACATAGCCCTCTATTCATTCGTTTTCCCTCTTAAAAAATTAACTAATGGCGCAATAACTCCGTCATCCGCTTGCCGTAATGAATCTATATAGTTGCAGCGTTCCACATTACTTTCTCTATCTTTTTTTAACCAACAAATTCTAATACCAAATCCAGCATTAAAATTTATTATATCCGTCATTAACCGTGAATGCCTTCCATTTCCATTAGTAAAGGGATGAATATAAACTAATCGATGATGAAATCGAGCTAATATTTCCATCTCTTCATAGGTCTCATTCTCAATCCAATATTGAGTATCCTCTATAAGTTTTTTCACTTCCCCCTGAACATTAAACCATTCAATCCCAATATTCTTATTCGTTTTTCTATATTGTCCTGCCCATCTCCAGACATATCCAAACATATCTCTATGTACTTTTTCTAAAAACCCTTGTGTTAAGTACTGTTTATTTTTCCGTTTCAAATATTTAGATCTAGCTACTAAATTATTTTCCGATTCTAATACGTTTAACTCCCTTAAATACACTAAAGGCTTAGGTATTAACTGATCCAAATCATCTGCATCAATTAAGGTTTCATCATCACGCATGTTAATCATTCCAAATATCCTTACTATTTGACTCAATCAACTTTTTTGCTAAATGTTGTATCTGATTATCCATGCTTTCATCGGACAATCCCTGGTTTTCTAAACACATGCTTTGATTGTTAGCTTCTATGGCCTTAGAGGCCTTTTCTATAGCTTTTTCTGATATAAACTCATCCATCGTTCGCTTAGGTATTAATAATACTCTTAAATCACAATCTAACGCCTCAGCAAATTTTTCGAATGTTTTTAAAGTAATACTCCCAGTCGTTTCCCCTACTTCAATCCGCCTTACATTAGAATCGGCAAGTCCAACACGACTTCCTAATTGCGCCAAAGTCATATTCAAACACTTTCGAATAGTCCTAATCCAACCTTCGTCATTTTTTATGATAAGTTTTGAAAATTTTACTTTATCAAAGTAGGAATCTAATTGTTTTCGTCGAAGATTGTAAGCATTCATATATAAATA
>CALLLO010000031.1 GCA_938082985.1 uncultured Candidatus Marinamargulisbacteria bacterium
TCTTAGTATTTAAATTTAAAAAGACACTCCCTCAAACCTTAAGTACGCAGGGAAGAAACATGATTATTCTAGTCGTACTTCAGGGGCTTATGGGCTGGTTCATGGTTAAAAGTGGCTTAACACTAGACCCTCAGGTCAGCCATTTTCGCCTAGCCGCGCACCTAGGTTTGGCCCTTGTGTTACTGCAATACTGTTTTTGGTCCCTACTCTCTCTCTCCCACCCAAGCACTCGTACGGCACCTCACCCTTTATTAAAACAAGCTAAAAGCTTTTCTATTCTGCTCGGTATCCAGATTATATATGGGGCCTTTGTCGCGGGACTCAAAGCTGGTTACGGATTTAATACCTGGCCTAAGATGGGAGACGTCTGGTTGCCCGATTCTGCGTGGATTTTCAGACCTATTACAGATAATTTCTTTTCCAACCCCGTCATGCTCCAATTTATGCATCGTAGTATGGGTATTATATTATTTCTAGCGGTTATCATTCTCTTTATCAAAGGGAAACTAAGCCTCTTAAGTATACGTCAAGCTAAAGCGCTAAATATAGTCTTTATTACCACCGTATCCCAAGTCATTATAGGTATCGCTACCTTAATTTTCGTCGTGCCTATCCCTTTAGCCCTTTTACACCAAAGTCTCGCTATGGTCTTGTTAAGTGGCGCTACGTATTTAATATTTGTTCTAAAACGGAATATTTAAAATAAAAAACGTATGCAATACTTATTGCACGACAATCGTTTAACCAACACACCCAAGGAGTTTCACATGAAAAACTATTATAAAAAAACAGTCATCGCAGGTTTAATCCTACTCTCATCTATAAGCTTAGGACACACCCTAGAAGCAGCTCCAAAAAAGCTAACATTAGACGCGGCGCATTCCAGTATCAATTTCTCAATCAAACATCTGGCTATCTCTAAAGTAAAAGGATCGTTTAGATCGTTTACAACCGATGTCGTATGGGACAGAGACGCTACAGCAAATTCTTCACTATCTGGCGAAATTATCGTTGAGAGTATTGATACCGGTAACGAAAAAAGAGACTCTCACCTTAAAAGTGGTGATTTCTTTAATTTAAAAGACTATCCAAGCATTACATATAAAAGTAAACACATCACAAAAGTAAGCGATACTATGTATACCGTCGTAGGTGAATTTACTATGAAAGACGTCACAAAAACAATCTCATTCCCATTAGAAATTGTAGGTGAAGCAACCGGGCCTAGCGGTCACAACCGTATTGCGATGGAAGCTGAGTTAAGCCTCAACCGTTTTGATTACAACGTTAAATGGAATAACGTACTAAAAGATGGCAACTTAATTGTAGATGACACAGTTAAAATTTCTATCACCACTCAATTCATAGAAAAATAGACACTTTTTCAAGGTCTAAGTATCCGATCAGACAGCCTAGGTAGACCTTGAAAAAAAACACATTTATCTGCTTTAACTATACGCATGAAGACCTATCCCTTAACCCACTCTCAACAAGCATTATGGATTGAATGGAAACTCCATCCCCATAACACCTCTTACAACACCTGTGTCCAACTAAAACTCGAAGGCCCACTAAACATCGACCTGCTTGCTGATTCTCTCTACGATGTAGTTGGCTACTTTGATACATTCAGAACTTATTTTATAGAAAAAGACGGCATCCCTTACCAATGTATCTCAGAGCTGAACATTGACCCTAGCTCTAATATTCACCTCAAACGAACCCTCTTAAATACCAGAGACGAGACAGAATCTAAGGACAGCAAAAAAGAAGCAGAGGCTATCTTAGCTAAAGCCGTTCAGACTCCTATCTCCATGACAGAGTTTCCTCTCTTTCGAGGTCACCTCGTTCAGACTGCCACACACACCTTCTACTTTCTAGGCATCATCCCACATATTATTTCAGATGGATTTTCAGCTCTCTTATTTTTAGAAGCAACATCACTTAGATATAATAAAGGCCCACAAGGCCTAACAGATACCTATAGCTCCTCCAAAAAATCCTTACACGATTTCATCGCATACGAAACCGAGAATCATACCTCCGAAAAACGACATAAAGAATGTGAATTTTGGGCAAAGCGCTTAGACCACTCAGACATGGCCATCGACTTTGGCCACGACCCTGCTCTTCTATCAACAAAAGGAAAACGGATTTATATCACACTCGATGAACAGACCTCTCGCGGATTAAAAAAACTCGCCTCTCAACATCGCACAACATTATTCAGCTCCATAACAGCGTTGTTCGCTACGCTTCTACACCACACCTTTAAGCAAGACTCCTTCACCATAGGCTACCCCGTCAATATTCGACCCAGAGGCTTTAAACACCTCTTCGGTTTTTTTGTAAATCTCATGCCCCTTACACTCTCATTATCTGAAAAAATGTCCATTAACACCCTCATGTCATACATTTCAAAAACACGAAAAGAAGACAAACCTCATCTCTCTTACCCCTCCCTAGATCTGGTCAAGGATATCCGAAAAAAACAGCCTCATTTTGATGGTAGAATCTTTACCGTTTCTCTCGCCCAAACCGTGTCACGGCTACAAAACCTTACCCTAGACAACATACACTCCACCCCCATCGACATAGACTATAAACACGTCAACGACGAACTCTCCCTCTATTTTGAACCTGGCGACACCTACATAGATCTTATGATCGAATACAGAAGCGATATTTTTGATTCATCGTTTATTAAATCCTTCATCAGCCACCTAAAAACCCTCGCCACCACCATCACCGAAACGCCTGACATCCCTATCGGCCACTTTAATTTGTTAAGTAAAAAAGAAACACAAACAAGCCTCATTGACTGGAATAATACGGAGAAAAAAATTGATAAAAAAAGCATCATCCAACGCATCCAAGAACAAGCTATCCGTAGCCCACACGCTCCCGCAACAAGCTTTGATGGAAAAACACTCACCTACTCCCAACTCTTAAACAAGGCTAAAAACGTAGCGTCCTATTTAAAAAAACAGTCCATAACGCTCGGAGATAGAGTCGCTCTCTATGCAGAACCCTCCGAAAATTTAGTCCCCAACTTACTAGGCATCATGCTTGTGGGAGCCACCTATATCCCTCTCCATCCCAAAGAAGCCAAACAACGACTCACCACTATCCTAGAGGACTGTTCACCCTCTCTCATTCTCGACAATCATTGTTTGGAAGCTAGAGATAAAGATTTCATCTTCACCCCATATCCTCTCTCCACCCCTGCCTACATCCTCTACACCTCCGGCTCATCTGGAAATCCTAAAGGTGTCCGTGTCTCCCAAGAAAATATTTTAGTAAGGCTCTTAGGTCTCCAAGACATACACACCCTCACACCACAAGATACTTATCTACAAAACACGCCCGCAACCTTCGATATCTCAGTCCCAGAACTATTCTGGCCACTCATGATCGGAGCCCACCAAATAGTCAGCACACCAGAAGAACATCTCAACCCCACCGCTCTCATAAAAAGAATGACACATCACGCCGTTAGCTATGCTGGTTTCACACCCACAATGCTACTCGCACTTCTCAATACACTTAATTTAGGCGAACTGCCCACATTTTCCACACTTCTTGTTGCGGGAGAACCACTACCCTCAGATACGATTCTCTCTTTTTATACAACACTTCCCCAAGCAGACCTGTATAACTATTACGGTCCGACTGAAGCAAGTATTTACGCGACCTATACCAAATGCCCCAAACAAAAAAATATAAAAAATAACATCGGAAAACCACTCCCAAATACCCATATCTATATCTGCAACAACACGCTTACCCCACAAGCCATAGGAGTCGCAGGAGAATTATATATAGGGGGAAAAGGCGTCACACAAGGATATCTAAACAGAGAGTGTCTCACTAACACCTCTTTTATAAAAAGTCCCTTCAAAAAAAATGACATCCTCTACAAAACAGGGGACCAAGCACGATGGCTCCCACACGGAGATATCAAATTTTTGGGCCGAAAAGATTCACAAATAAAACTTCGAGGCCACCGTATTGAATGTGGCGAAATAGAATCCGTGTTAAAAACCCACCCAGATATTAGTGACGCATCTGTCTCGCTTCAAAAAACAGGCCACTCAGAACACCTCATTGCTCATGTAGAATCACAACTAGATATACAAAGCGCCACTCTCATCGATTTCTGCAAAAACGCCTTAATCCCCTATATGGTGCCGAGTAAAATCCACTCCTTAAAAAAATTCCCTTATACTCAAAGTGGGAAATTAAATAAAAAGGGACTCCCCCTCATTCCCATAGACACTCAAAACAGTCACCCCTTTGAACCTGCCAAGACTAAACTTCAAAAACGACTCAGCCAACATTGGAGCTATATCTTAAACATACCTAAAGAAAAAATAAGCATCCACGACAGCTTCTTCGATTTAGGCGGTGACTCCCTTCTAGTTATGCAGTTTTTATCTTTCTTAGAAAAAGATAACTACGCCATTCCCGCTCAACGTCTCTTCGAAAATCCCACGATAAAAGTTATTGCCACACACATTGAAAAAACAGCCCCTTCCACGCATAAAACATATGAAGCCCTATCCGGAAACTGTAAAGCTTTACCTCGACAAGAACTACATCTTCAACACACCGCGTCTCCTGCCTTCTACACAAGGCATTTCGCCTTAAAAATCGACCATGAGCCTGACCTTGAGCACTTAAACAAAGCCTTAGAGCATCTTGTAGAGACGCATCTAAGTTTATCTTCACAGTTTAAAAAAGAAACAGACACCTGGCAGTTGTCTATTCCTAAAAAAGGGATCTCCCCAGGCATTACGCACGTAGATCTATCTGATTTACATAAAACAGAGCAACTTGCTTTGTACAAAAAAACATTAGAAGACGTAAACGGACACTTTTCATTAGACAGCCCCCCCTTATCTCATTTTTTCTTATTTACCTTTAGCCCAGATGAGTCACATCTCGTCATGATCGCCGCCCATATCCTCTTCGACATTACGAGTTGTCGGATCTTATTAGAAGATTTATTAAGCGGATATATGCAAAGCTTACTCGGACAATCCATACAGCTTCCTGCCCTCACAGCCTCTCCCATTCAGTGGGTCGCCCATCTAGAAAAAGAGAGCCCCAAGATAAACTTTTCAGACGATTACGCATACTGGAACAAAGTAAGCCAAAGCCCTCAAGCCACACTCCCACTCAAACAGCCCTTCCAAGACCCTTTAAATATTGAAAAATACAAAAGCACCCTCCGGCTATCACTAGATTCAGATACAACACAAAACCTCCTAACAAGATCCGAGCCTATTGACCACACACTCATCCAAGCCCTATATCTCACATTAACAAACGACAGTCCTCAAAAACACATCACCCTAACAACAACCGGCCATGGTCGACTCAGCCTCAGCTCCCCACTTTTCAAAGATATCTCACTCTCTCGTTCCATAGGCTGGTTTAACAGCCTCTACCCCATGACCCTTAACAACGAAAGCTCCATATCCGAACAACTCAAAGCCATACCCCATAAAGGTATCCACTTCCTTATACTCAAACAAGTAAAAAGCACCCCCCTCCCTAAACAATCCAATATCTTTTTCAACTACATGGGTCAACTAGACGGGCTTGAAAATAACGACAGAGGAATATGCCCGATCGAACTCCCTGTAACTCTCCCCATATCAGATAAAAAAAACAGCTTGGGCTACGAATTAAGTATCGAAGCGACGATTTACAACACACAACTCCATCTACAGTTCTCCTACAGCTCCAAACTTTTTGACACAGCCAGTATCCAAGCCTTGGCTGAAAGAGTGAAAAGTCTCCTCTTATCTGAGTAATTAACTTCAAAAAAGGTGGCGTCATATAATCCGTCAAAAACGCCTACTCGATTTTAGGCTTTTTTAAGTTTATTGAGGTTTTAGGTGTATAATACTTGCTTTATTAAGTGTCATTGATACTTTCTTGCATTATCCCTCTATTTTAAAACTCGGTTTATCTACCATAAAAAAGGAATTCTACATGAAACAAGCTAACCCTATCTTTTTTAAGAAACTTATAAAATTCAGTCAGGGATTACTAATGGTCATTCTTTTTGGGGTTCTTGCAAGCTGTTCTGCTACTGACTCTACATCCACTACAGATACCGATACCGATACCGATACCTTTACGCTATCTGACTGGACGTCTTCTGATGTTTTAGAAGCTAGTATTGATTTCGTTACCGTTGCTCAAGCTAGCCTTACAAATACCGAATCATCTAATTTTTACGTAGCGGGAGTGACCCGTAATTATGATGTTAATAGTGTTTATTTAACGTATGCCGTCTCTGAAGACATTCCAAGAACGGGCACAGAAGAAACAACCGCTATAGGTATTTTATATTACCCAGATACTACAGATGATATAAAAGGATTGATTATATATTCACCTGGAACAGAACTTGTAAACAGTAATGTTAAAGACACAAACGGAGACTATGAAAATTTTTTAAAAGCGTATGCATCGCATGGCTACGCCATTATATATAATTATTATATTGGACTAGAGCCATCAGAAGACATTGCTGATGTTAACTCTGGCGAACGCCATCAACGTTTAAGCATTATAAACTCTGCAGAAATTCAAATAACAGCATTACTAGATTCTTTTGTAGATTATGCCGTAAATAATAACCTCTCTATGCCTAATAAAAAGTTATTTTTAATGGGACACAGTCTTGGCGCCCGCTATTCTGCTGGGTACCACTTATACTATCAAACCTTGTCTGAGAGAAATTTTAATTTAACAGCTACATTGGCTGGGTCTGGGGCCTATGATTTTAAACAGGCCTATGACGAATCTTTGTTAGTTTATGATAGAACAGAAAGCTCCACCGGAAATGTTCGATTTACGCATTTAGCCCTAGCCTTACCCAATATTATGTATACATGGCACCATTACTATGGTGGGCTAGCAACAGCTTCGGACTTTAAAGATTTTGTAAGCGTTGATCTCACAAATAGTAACGATGACTTTACTTTTGTAAGTAATATTAACAGTCATGACGAGTTTTCTATAACAACCAATGTATTGTTCTCATTTACGCCTGACACACAAGCTGAGATTACCCATAAAACAAAAGCGTTTGAGGATGGGACCAATCTCTATGACTTTATGGATACTCAATCTGTTATTAATCTATACACCTCAAACAGCATTCCTTTACGTGCGGGCTACATGCCTAATGATTGGGAGGACCCGTCTATTTCCGCAAAAACGTTAAGCGAAACGTTTAGTCATGTTACTTTTTATAATTTTTCTGACGCGTGTACAGACTCTATTTTTTCTGATCAAGATCATGACGCTGGAGAGTATTGTTTAATTCGATCTGCGCTTGGTTATTTTGATGGGTATTAAAGTAAGTAAAGCAAGGTCTGGTTTAAGTACAACCCTTTCCTAACACGGAGCCTTCTCCCTCACAGGGACCTGACACCACGATCTATCTGTCTAGTACTAGTATATGGACAAACCCTGACGGAGGTATGAGTGACGATGAAGTTATGAAACATATTGATACGACGTAATAGTGGAGCACTCTTCCTTAATGCACTAGTTACACCGACTTAACAAGATTCAATTAAATCTATTATCAAAGAATGCCTTAAGAATACTCCATCTAAACGATGTCTCTTGCCCAGTGTCATGAACGACTGACGTCCTTACTCGAGGCTAAACCGACACACAGTGGTGCGGGAAGAGGATGAAAATCAGGGATACGGAAGCGACGACGATTAACCTATAGGGCCCCTCGAGGTCTCTTATCGTATTGTTTACAGGGCATCGACACCTTTATCTGGCTGGTTTCGGGAACCTTAGATTTATAACAACAAAATAAGAAAATTTATTGTCATCCCTATAGATGCGTTTGTGTTTTTTTATCCGGAACATTTCTCGAGCAATAGCCTACTAATACACCTACAAGACACCAAAGAAAAGTCCATCTTCTCAATCACATACTTGAAGTTTTGCCACGCATCTGTGTATAATACCTTCTCTGTTTTACTAAGCAGATATAGAATAGAACCACCTGTAGGAGATCCCTCATGTCTAGACAATGTCAAATTTCAAAGAAAAAAGGCCGTTCGGCTAACAATGTAAGTCATTCAAAAAGACGTACTAAAAGACGCCAAGAAGCTAACATCCAAACTATTCGTGTTGCGGATCCGATAACAGGCGTTATCAAAAAAATTAAAGTATGTACGAGAGTCCTTAAGACAATTACTAGAAAAGGTCTTAAATCTGTTCTTAAAAAGAACAACGCAACTATATAAGAAGGATTGAACCATGGCTAAAAAAGGTAACAGATTACACATTATTCTAGAAAGTACTGAAAGCGGACACAGCTATCATTCTACAAAAAGTAAAGTGAATACAAAAGCACGTTTGGAAGTTATGAAATTTGATCCAAAACTTCGTAAACACGTTATGTATCGCGAAAAGAAATAAACTAAACTCAGAACCCCATTTTAAATGGGGTTTACTTTTTCTCCCAGCTTTTATACCCTTTTACATTAAGTATCATGAGGCCTACATTCAATAGAATGGTAGCCACACTCGACGACATAACACCAAACCCTATCCAAAAAATGTTAGATATCGCCGCTAACATAAACCCCTTTTTATTTTTCTCACTTAATAAATAAACCCCCACAACCATCAAGACGGTCCCTACCCAATCCACTCCATAATAATTAAACATAGTATCCATATTCATCCCCACTACTTAATACCTATAAAGCCTTCAAAACTCACATACTTATAGACACTCATCACATCTTTAAACCCTGAACGTTCAAAATAACGCCTATTCTCCTCAGAAGAATACGGCTCCAAAACGCCTCTCAAACTTCGAGACTTCTGCATTATCTCTGCATCAGAAAACCCTTCTTCTGTTTTATAATCATTATATAAGCCGGTCATAAGATCTTGAAATCTTGCATCCGGGGCGCGCACTTTATCAAATACGACTAAAGCGCCTCCCCACTCTAAGGCCTCATACAAACGGTCAAACAAAGCCTGTCTATCTTTAGGAGCTACAAACTGAATACAATAATAGGATACGATAAAACTCGCTGCTTGATAGTCCACCGCCATGACATCTTTACATTCAAAAGAAATATTATCTAAACCAAGAACATGTTCATGCGCAAGATCAATCATGGCTTCTTCGCTATCAATACCAATCCAACTCACATCTTTTTTATGAGCATTAGACTCTGATAGTTGCTTCAACAACTCCCCTGTCGACGTACCCAACTCATACCCTCTGGACCCCCGAGACATAAAGGTGTCGCTCAACCTACAAATTAAAGCGTGCCCTTCTTTATAAAAAGGAATCGAACGTGTAGCATGATCTACAAAATGTTGAGGTACATCGCCTGCAAAACTCCAATCGCCACTCTTCGCGTTAATATATTGATCTACCTTCTCATTCATAACTTAAAAGTATAGGTGGCTTAAAGCTTTATCGCAAACGGGTTAAGTTTTCAGGTAAAAACTGCTCTAGTCTCAAACCATTCCCAAACGAACGGGTTCCCCATCGTAGAGTCGTCTTACTTCCAGTTTGCACATTCGTCATAAGCTGAGTCTTTGGACGCCAAAACCCGCCTCTATATTTTTCATAATCAGAAAAAGTCATTATTTTTAACAGAACATTTTTCTTATCATAAAACTCAATTTTAATAGGTACATAATGAAATATATCTATCCAAACATCCTGCTTTGCATAAGTAGAATGAACATCAAGAGGTACGCGTTGAATCACAAAACATCGGCGATCATCTACCGTCTCTTCTCTTAAAAAAGTATAGCTAAACTTTTCTAGCTCATACGCCCCCAAATCTTCATATACAAGGTCACTTTCAAAAAAAGCATTAGACACATTCTTAGATGAAAGACTTTCAACTTTCTTATCTGATGGGTCATACAGCCAGTACTCATCTGACTCCTTCTTATGGGTATGCGTAAGAAGCGTTCTTCCTTTCAATTCATAGGGGGTTCGAATCATAACTAAAGATTTATCGCCATCCCGCTCACTTTCTCGCACTCTAAATCGAATATAAAAGCTTTGCTTTACGCCTTCAGTAGAAATAAGCTCCATCGTTAAAGTCATCACCTCGTCTTTCCACCCACTATTTTGCAGCGCCATTTGCTTAGCAATGGAGTGCCCTTTTTCTTGATTTTTTTCAGAAAAAACAAGAATAGGAGCTAAACACAAACAACACACACTCAAAACAAGTTTTTTAAACATACACTCAGTGTAAGCCATTCTTACCCGAGCGCAAAGCCTATCCAAACAAACGTAATGCTGGCGTATATCCATTTTTCAACAAGCCTCGCGCATGCCCAGTCCACATCCTTAGACTGTCCTTTCCATGAAGCTGCAAGATCAACGGCAATATCTGGATGATCTTCTGCACTATCGTTCACATGATTAGCGACACTACGCCTGACATACAATTCCGGGTCATTTTTTAACCTGTTTAGTATCGGTAATGTTGGGCTAGGCTCTTTTTTAAAATTAGTCAACCCATCGCCCAAGGGAGCCTAGGCCTCGTGCCTTCACTTGCAAAACGTCTCACATGAACACTCTCATGCTTAACCCATTCATACACCCTTTGAATTGTTTTTCCAGGCTCCGATATTAAAAAAAGCCTAATCGCAAATTCTGCACTCTACGATTGTGTAAAACACTCCAAAGCATCTATCGACGTCTCCCAATCATCTAAACCAAACTGCTCAACAAACTCTGAGAACACCCTATATGTAAACTTAATTTGGTCATTTACCTCATAATCCACCTTATTCTGTCTTTTAATTCTAAATTTTACCAAGAATCATCCAACACTGTTTCAGAAAAATGCTTCGACTCAAAGTCTTTCCATTCAGACTGGATTTGAGCACCTAATTTACGAACAAAGTCAGGACTATACATATTTTTTAGGGATTCCATAGAAAAAGTGTAGCATAAGGCTGACATACGAAAAGAAAACCCGGTATACTGTATGTATTATTTTCTCAATAAGGACACCTAA
>CALLLO010000032.1 GCA_938082985.1 uncultured Candidatus Marinamargulisbacteria bacterium
GCGGAGACACTAATGAAAATTTTTACCCGCCGTTTTTATGTTTTTTTGCAAATTATAGATGTGCCAGTAGATAAAAAATAGAGAGTAAGGCAGTATTAGTTCCAGTGTTTTTGCTGCCATATTTTGAGCATAATCATGCGATCTGCATCCTTTAACATTGAAGGAAATAAAAATATTAATATACGAAGAAATATTAATTTAATAAAAAATATGATGTAAAGAAACTAAATTGAAAGTCACGAAAATATGCCAATTATATGGAGTAAGTTCAGTGCCCGATTACCATTAACGACGTAAATATAGAGACATCAATTTACCTATGATAAAAAAACAATAAGACTGAAAAAATAACCCTCCGATTACAAACAGGTATAAATATTGAAGACTTCAAAAGTCATGAAATATTGATGTTAATGATAGAAAGTATAACTCAAAAAAATAGTTATGCGGGGTCATTTTTAATTATTTAACTAACTTTGTTTTTTTATAAAGAGAAGATGAAAGCGCCTAGTTTTAAAATTCTTTCGTTTCTATCTCCCATTACTTAATTTATAGACTAACGAAATTTTATACATTAAAAATACCAAACTATTTTCAGAAGGCGTCTTGAGGGTATCACATAAAAACAGACACTTAATCTCCAAACTTATTAATAGATCCAGCAGGTCAATTAAAAAATTTAGATACTCGCATATTTTTTCAGTGAGTCGTTACCCTTGTCCTTCTGGATTAATTAATTTTAAGCGAGGTGAGAAACAATGTCAGGTACAACTATACTCCATGATAAAGAACCATCTGAAGATCTAGAAAATAAATTAAATGCGTTTATACATATTATTACAAAAAAATAAACGTAAAAATATAGCAATTTTAACTCTATCCAATCATCAAATAACAGGAGACTACTATCATGCACAAAGTAATTTGCAACAGTACTTTAAAAATAAAAAACGAAAATGACCATTTCAGAAAAACAATTCCCTATGCCCACGTTGTTTGGTCAAAGAAACTAAATAAAATATCACCAAATAATCGTAGTCAGATACTTACTATTGTCACCCATTACGCCCATCTTCATCGTATGGATGACACACATACATCCGGTCAATTTAATTATAATGATGATATGATTTTTTGGACCATAGAATCATCGCAATCTATTACTTCACTTCTTTTAGCTTCACATGAAGATCCTTGGATCACATTTAAGCTACTACATCTTTCATCATCAGATGATATAAAGCTAAGGAAACCTAATAAAAAATCTCTGTCTGTTTTTGACAAAAAAGGATCATTTTTGACCTCTTAAATGACAGTGAAGTAAAAATGAGGGAGAGGCTTAAGACTCCCCTCATAGGAGCATACTCTCAATAAAATTTTCTAATTTAAATAATAAGATTAGTGAAGCAATATGTTTTCACCTCGTTCAACAACGTGATGTCTCCCTTTAACTTTTAAAAATCTAATTTCATGCGTTTTTTCTTTATAAAATACGTGAATGCACTGTAATAGTCGTTGATTTTCATCTACTGTTAATTTAGACAACACTCCTTTAACCTCTATAAATTTATTGTTACCTATTAGAACTTCCTTGGGGACATATACTTTATAATAATTATCTTCTGAAATAAGTGTTATACACTGTGATTTTCCTGTTTTTGATTCGGTAATAATATATACATACCCCTGTATTGTTGCTTCTCTAATAAATCCTTTTTTATTCATGATGAACCTCCTCTTTTAAGATGGAAATTCCTTTTTTAAGTTAAGAAAATAAGTCAAAACCTTTAGTTCATTTTAGTTTTTACTTAGTTTTGTCTTAAAATATGCTTTGAAGTCTTAAAAGAGAGGGCTCATTGAATGTATTAATCTAAAGTAAGTTTACTTTCAGATATTTTTATATACTAAGCTTTGCCGAGCTATTAACTTTTTTTATTGTAGTGCAAAAATTCCATGTAAGCTTTAATATCCGCTTTATGCTCTTGTACCGTTCTAAATAACCTAATAAAGGCTAATTCATCTCGATTCAATGCCTCCATATCATGATTCAAACTTTCTTTTAAGGTTAATCCACATTCTTTAACAACAGTATTTAGTATCTCTTTTGGCCACTTTCTTTGACTGTTTATGTAGTGATTGTAGGCAGGTTGTTTTAAACCGAATTTCTCGGCCATCTCTGCTTGATGTAAGCCAAGTACATTTTTTCTATAATTTTCTATTTGTTCATTTATATCTAGGGACATACGCATCTCTTGCTTTTATCTGTAATAAAGTGTAATATATGCAAAAATAAAATTAAATTTATATATTAATTTTGTAATATAATAGGTATTATACCCGTGTAATACCTGAAATATAACAGGTATAAGGGAGAATGAAAAGAAATGTCCTATAAGAAGCTATGTCATGAAATAGTTAAACTCTTTCTTACCCATCTTTCCCCTTCTAAGAGCCGCCCCTACTCTAACTATCGGACTTCTTCTCGAAGAAATATGTTCATGCTTATGTACTCCGGGACCTCTTTTTGTACAAACATAAAAAAACGGTACTCCTTTTCATATTTTATAGAAAATTTAGCTTTAAAGTTAATATGTATTTATACGCTAACAGTACCCATTTTTGTACATAAAACGAAAATAAAACAACTAATGTGGTTACAAATGAAGGAAATAGTAACTAGCTTGGTTACTTCAAGTACTAGTAAAGTTTCAATCCACGGAAAACTTTGCTTTTCATATCGCTTGAATTGGCAAGCACAATGAAAACAAGATAAACATTTGCGTAGCAGAGTATAAAGCGGTAAATTAGACGGTACCTATGGACATTAATCACACAGAACAATCATATTTTCAAATTGAACATACACTTTTACCAAGTCTAAGTGTCCAAGGTAGAAATAAATATTTTATGACTGGAAACCTTATTTTTTCCTCCAAAAAGGAAGCTTCTACATTTTTTCAATCGATTCAAACCGCAACAACACATAAACGTGCCATGACAATCGATATCTCTACGGTTACTGTAATAGGAAAATATGCAAAACAAGTTTTAGCCTCGTTATTAACACATAATAAAAGTAATCAAATAATGATCATGGGGTCAACCTGCCAATCCAATTTTCTAAGAGATGTAAAGTTTTTAAACAAAAACATTATAGTTACGATGATCCCTATAGAAATAACAGATACACTTAAATCTAATAGAGTACCTGATGATCCTCAAGAAATAGTAGCTTCTGCAATTAAAAAGCACTTCACATCCGTGTGTCCAAAAATTTGGGAAATGTTTGATGATATTGTGACGTCATGCAAACAAAATTCACAACAAACATTTTGTATTACAGGAGAATCTGGATCCGGAAAATCAAGTATGGTGAGAGCCATTGCAGATGTTTTAGGTGTTACTTTTCGTTCCATTAACGCCTCCGCCTATTCGGATCCAAATTATTTTTTAAGCGATTTATATGGACGTACAGAAGGTGCATTTACAGATGTGAGTGCTTCTCCAGGATTAATAACAGAAGCTGAAGACGGGATTCTTTTTATAGATGAAATCGGAGACACGTCTCTCGGTATCCAAAATCAATTATTAACCGTTATTGAAGATAGGAAATATCATGCACTAGGATCCGGAGGGGAACATCATAAAGAAGCTAGATGCACCTTTATTTTCGCAACCAATAAAAATTTCAAATCATTAGTAACTGAAAAAAAAATGAGAGAAGACTTTTATTTTCGCTTCCATCACAATATATATCAAATTCCAAAACTTAAAGATAGAAAAGAGGATATCCCACATTTAATCCATCATTTTATAGGTAAAGCTTTAGCTGAATTGGGTATGACTAGCATCAAGCTAGACCCAGGCGTCATCCATACCTTCTTAAATACAGATATGGTTGATAACGTACGTGGAATAGAAATACCCATAAAAAAAGCCGTTCAAAATAACATTACAGGCACAGTAAGATCTCATGAAATTTATTTAACTCCAACAGGAAAACATAAGAAACTTATAGAAAATGAGTTAAATGTAATCGAAGACATCATCGATGACGGTGGATGGGATAACTATTGGAATAAACGAAAGAAAAATGTAATGACCTGTATTCGAAAAGAAAACCCCCACTATACTATTGATAAAATGGCGTTAGACACAAAGGTTAGTCGATCAAAAGTTCAACGTATTTTATCGAAACCCTAATCTTCAAAAACAACACAACTTTTAACGGATTTAGTACGTTTCTGTTTCTCCGGCTTAGCTATCGTTTTAGTATGAGTTCTTATATAGCGAAGGTTTAGCCCGTCCCCCGGCGTAGCACCATGTTCTGGCACAAAATCTTGAGGATTTTCTAAAGGTAAAAGGGCATGATTAAATACAGCGGCACTCATACCCCGTTCTTTAGTTTGAGGAGAATGCTTAATAACAGATTGCCCGATATTTAAATTTCTCAATCCATTTGGATCAATAAAAAATTCATCTACTTCCCTTAAAGATGCTTTACCTTGTAATGATTCTGTTACAAACAAATCATCCTCAACAACATCTGTTCGTTTAGACGATTGAATAGTTCCCAAATAACAGGCCCAATAATCTGCATCGTCCAAGGTTTGAAATATAAATTTAGTATCTGTGTTACTTGTAACAATTTCTTGTAACCCCAAGTACGCAGATAATTGAGCGGAATTTTGGTAGGACAAAAGTATAGATGTATGAGAACTTCTTGCCGTAGTTATAAGGGGTTCTAGTGCCTTACTAGAATATTGACCGAATTCGTCTAAAATAAGCATCCAAAAAGGCTTTTCTTTATAGCCTTGTTTAGATCCGACTAAATTATTTAGGATACTGATTACCATTTTTGCAATAGCCCTATTAGATCTATACCGGTCTCCTGCAGATAAAGAAAAAAGAAGAAAGTCATTATTTTGAAGAGACTGACTAATATTTATGTCTGATGTGTAGGAGTTTACTAATTTAGAAACGACCACATCAGATATAAATAGTTGCTCAATAATTGTTTTTAGTCCAGAAAGTTCGGGGTAATTCTTTTTTAGTCCGCCTAAAAATTTTCTCATATCGTTTACCGCATCATTTTCGTTCTTAGCTCGGGCTAGTTCATATACATGCGCCCGAGATTGCTCATAATTAATAAATTCAACAATATCAATAAAATTAAACGCTTTTTTCGTTGTTAAAAATAAAGTGAATAAATATAAAAGAAAGGCTTTTTGAGTTTGATAGTAATAGTTAGCGTCTGTTTCTGATTCAAGTTCAAACGCCATAGCGAGTGTATCTGTAAGAGATTCTGGTGTTGATAATTGAAGAAATGGGTTAAATGTACAGCTCGTTGATAAAATATCTTGCTTATCTGGATTAAAAACCTCGAGCGTATTTAAAGAATAAAAGTGTCTATCTTTTTCATCTTTAAAAATCGTATTAAATGTACGTACTAGCTCTATATCCGCCTTTCCATCAATGAATACCGTGGGGTGACCTAACAATGCATTTTGAAAGGCTAACGGCTTGAGTGCACTTTCTGTTTTTCCTGTTCCCGTAGGTCCTACAATTTGCCCATGTCTACACATAGCCTTTTCTGTTATATAGAGAGGCTTATGGGTTTTGGCGTCTAATCCTATGAAAAACCCGTTTTCTTTAAGCACAGGAAGAGAGATGTACTTTAAAATATCAAAGTTAATTTTTGGCATTCTAATGAAGCGTTGATCCTTAGTAATAAATGATTTTTTTAAAAATGAAAAAGTAAAAGAAGTGAATGTAGTTTTAATAAATCTAAAAAAAACAAAC
>CALLLO010000033.1 GCA_938082985.1 uncultured Candidatus Marinamargulisbacteria bacterium
TAATGGCCTGATTGGCCCCCACACCTAAAAGCTCCTCTGGACGGTCAGCAGATAACATAACGAGTGGAATTGCGGATTGATTAGCTTCAATGATGGCAGGCAAACAATTGGCCACAGCACTACCTGATGTCGTAATGATCGCGACAGGACTTTGAGTGACCTTAGCTAGCCCTAGTGCGAAATAACTAAGGCTCCTTTCGTCGAAATGGATATGTTCTTGTGCGTCAGGATGGTTAGCTACGGCTAAGGTAAGAGGCGTGGAACGAGAGCCTGGGGCTACACAAAAATGAGAGATACCTTGTGCCATACAGCTCGTAACAATATCTAATCCACACTGAAGGTTATGCTTAGCTGACATGAGCGTTTAATTGTCTTAAGTATAGCGTTATTTTGGATTCTAATTCATCCCACTCTGAGTCTGCTTCTGATCCAGATACTATACCCGCCCCAGCATAAAGAATCGCTTTGTTATCCTGAAAAAGAGCCGCCCTAATATTAACGATAAGGTGTGTTTTTTGAGGAGATATAATACCGGCGATACCTGTATATAAACCTCGGTCAAACGGTTCTAATTCTGGGATAATCGTAAGCGCAGCTTTTGTAGGTGTTCCACAGACAGCCGGCGTTGGAAATAAGGCATGGATAAGCTCAGAATCTTTAACTCCCTCGTTAAGATCCGCGCTTATCTTCGTCCATAAATGCTGAATATGAGTAAGCTTGAGAACATCAGAATCATCACAGTGACAAAGCCCTTTAGTTAGAGGCTCTAACTGTTTCAAAATCATACGGGTCACATACTCATGTTCTGATTTATTTTTATCTGTATATAAAGATACATCATCATCCAATCGACTCGTCCCTGCAATGGATTCTGTGTGAATATGCCCCCCCTCTCTTATGTATAAACTTTCTGGGGAAAAACTAAGCCATTGTTCCCCACTTTCGTTTTGCACACAAAGAACATGGCCTTTAAAATTTTCTGGGATAACACTTGCGATAGGATTTTTTGGAGGCATTCCTTGAGATAAAAAGACGGTCTTTCTAGCTAAGACAACCTTTTCTAAAGACGTCCCTTTAATCAGTGCTGTAGCTTTGTCTATCATCGTAGACCAAGCCTCTTTATTTGGATGGTCGCTCATCCGACTCCACTTACTATTCATTTCTGGAGATACACACATTATCGAGTCTACTAATGTTTTAGAAAAAGATGTAGAGCGTATCGTAACGCGAACACCCGTAGGATCAACCTCCCATTCCACTTTAGGCAATACCCAACGCCCCTGACTCCAAGATACCCATTCTTGAGAGTCTTTTCTTGCAGGAAATGCAAACCCACCATATACAGTCTCTGAGCATTCCGCCTCGATAGCCTCAATACAGGCTTTTTTGGACTCATAGTGGTTAGCCGCCCAGCTTTTTTCTACACCAAAAGCTACCCTAAAAGACGGAGCCTCTTTTCCCTTTATAAGAAAGATAAAATGATCGTGAGGAAAGCTAGACACGACCTCTTTAATAGTGAGCGCTTCGGGAAGAGGAATGAAGGTCTGAGTGATAGCTTGAGGGTGCTGAAAAAGGAGGCTACGCAAAGCCAAACTATGCACGTTTTTCGCCTCGGTAAATAGTAGCTATTCCAAATGAAAGAGAGGTTAATCTTACAGACTCAAATCCAGCGGCTCTCATGAGCGCCGCAAACGCATCCCCATCTGGAAAAGCTTCTACAGATTTATTTAAATAAGAATAAGCGCCTTTATTTCCGGAAATCAAACCACCTACAGTGGGTAGGATATATCTAAAATAAGCTAAATAAACCCATCTTACTAAGAAAAAACGAGGCATTGAAAATTCTAAAACAAGGCTCACACCACCAGGCTTTAATACGCGGCACATTTCACTTAAAGCTTTGGCGACATCAGGAACGTTTCTAATACCGAAAGCAATGGCTGTCGCATCAAAGCTATTATCATCAATAGGCAACTCGGTAGCGTCACCCACTTTTACTACCATTTTTTCTATCTTGGCTATTTTTTCTTGTGCTTTAGCCAACATCTCTTGAGAGAGATCCACGCCTACTATCTTATCAATTGAATTTCCTTGGTGTTTCAAAAAGGACAGCCCGACATCTCCCGTACCTGTAGCGATGTCTAAAACAGTTAAATGGGGTACCTTAGGAAGTTGACGACCCAGACGATACCTCCACCATTTATCTATGCCAAAGGAGAGAATACGATTGAGAACATCATATCTACTTGCAATCAAATCAAACATTTTATACGTTTCTTTCTTAGAGGTATCTTTTATCGCGTCCATAATTCCAACTTTACAACTACAGTCTTAAAAAATCAATGTCAGCGTGATAGGCTCTGACACAGGAGAATAAACATGAATAAACAAAGATATTTAGTATTAGGATTATTAGTAGCGGCAACGCTTTTTGCCTTTTCATTTTCATCCGCAGATTCTTCAGAATCAGAAAGCTCGGACTCTTATTCTAAAGATAGTATTCAGCTTCAAACGACACAACTTAACGCTAATATAATAGATCTCTCGGACTACAAAGACACTGTTGTTATTATCGATTTTTGGGCAACATGGTGCCCCCCTTGCGTTGCTGAAATTCCCCATTTTATTTCGCTTCAAGAAAAATACGGAACTGATATTCAAATTATTGGAATCTCAGTGGATAAAGATCATGAAGCCTTACGAAACTTTATTGATGAGAAAAAACTCAATTATCCAGTAGGTCTGTTTGACACGACTATGACAGACACTTTTGGCGCTATTAGTGGCATTCCAACTACCTTTGTTTTAGATAAAAATCATCGCATTATTGATAAAGCTGTTGGCTTCCACTCTCAATCTTACTTTGAAGGTAAAATAGACCCATTGCTTAACTAATGATTTTGGCCACCCTCATTGCCTTAGGCCTCTTACTTGGAAGCCTTACGTGCATGCTTACGTTTCGTCTTCCTCGCGACTTACCTATAGTTTTTGACAGATCTCGATGTGGCTCTTGTGAACAGCCTATTTCTACGCTTGCTCTCATTCCCTTATGTGGTTTTTTCATAGCCAAAGGACGCTGTCCCCAGTGTCATGAAAAGATCCCACGCTTGTATGTCTTTATTGAGTTATTCTGCCCCCTTTTATTACTTGGCCTATACACCCTATTTGGATTTTCAGACGTATTCTTCTTATCATTCTTTTTTCTTTGGCTAGGATTTCTACATATCGTCATTGATTGGCAGCACAGCTTACTTCTAGACAAAATAAATATAGGATTATTGATTCTGGCTATAGTAAAAGCATGGATGTATACAGATTGGATCCCTTTTCTTGAAGGTGGTTTTAGTGGGTTTGGAATTTTATTAGCTCTCTTTTGGCTATCGCTTTGGTGGTATAAAAAACCAGCTTTAGGACTTGGCGATGTAAAAGCTGCCTTTGTATTAGGTGCTTTTTTGGGATTAAAAGCTAGCTTATCGATGGTCTATTTTAGCTTTCTTTTTGGCGGTGCTATTGGCTTATTAGCCTTATTATCCCGTATTAAAAAACGAGACGATACAATCCCCTTCGGACCCTTTCTTATTTTAGCCAGCTGGCTTGTATACTTTCGTCCAGACTTACTCCTTTTCTAAACATTGACGAGAGCTGTAATCTTTATTATATTTAAAAAATGAATGAAAGTGGTTACGTTTTATTTGAGTTGCTTATCGCATTTTTTATAGCGAGTCTATTTATGGGGCTCGCCAGTACAAATATAGGTCCTTTAAAAAAGCTACTAGATCTACGCCTTTCCCAATGGCAACTCGGAACCTCCTTACACGAAGCCAGAGAACACGCTAAATCACAGTTTGTGGATGTGTTTGTAACCGAGTATCCAGACTCAATGGAGAGTCTCTCTTCATATAGCCCAGGCGCAGGATTTACACCTTATGGACGGAGTAAACGTGCGACGAGTTTATATTTGAAAAACGGGGAGTTCTCTAAAAAAGTTGTCTTATCATCGGCTTATGGCCAAGTACGCTTTGAGTAAGTCTAACTCCGGATTTTTATTACTAGATTGTCTTGTTGCTATGTCTATCCTTCTTATTCTTTTAACTCACTCTGTCACTCTTATTAAACAGATTAGACAAAGCTTCCATCACAATGCCCTTTTTGAAAAAACGCTTAATAACGCTGTAAATACAATTACATCTCAACATGCCACACGCCTTCAAGATACGCCTTCTATTCAAAAAACCCCTCTTAATACCGCATTAAATATGTATTATGCACAGTAAAAAAACAAAGCACTCGGGCTTTATGCTTCTAGAAATCTTACTGGTTATGAGCGTTTTCTCCCTTATCCTTCCTGAGTTATCTAGACAATTACGTCTATTTGTAAGTTTTGTAGACACACACTACACCTCCCACCTCGCACATTTAGATAGGACCTATATGTTTGATGCTTTATATGGAGATCTCCAAAGTGTGTCTCAATTAAGTATAAATGGTGATGATGACTACACCATAACGCTTGATTCCGGCCACTATATTAGCTATAGCCTTAGTAAGGGTCGCTTGGGACGCTCTTACGATGGGAAAAGACGTCATTTTCTATGTAACCACTGGACTGTCGACTCCTTTCAACTTGTAGAAGAAGGAGGCGTGTTGTCGCTCACTGTAACAGGAGAGTCCTACACCCTCGTCGTTCAAGGCTTAATATCTGTATGAAACAATCTGGATTCATCCTTGTTCCTGTGATGTTGTTTGCCTTGCTTCTATATAGTTCTGTTGGAATCTTCTCCATTATTTTGAAACAAGACACCACCCGCATTAAACATAGAGTGTGGTTTTACAAACAGACTCTAGAACTTAGATCTGTGCTCAGATATTCACATACTTTTTTTGATGCGATACCCGAAACATCATCGACTGACCCTGACTGGTATTTCAGTGCTCAAGAAAATGGGCTTGAGATTGCCTGGTTTGACGACCCCATTTACCTCTTTAAAACAGAGTCTTTTATTTATGCGCTTACGTCTCATCTTCCCTATAGAGCCATATTAAAACAGGCCTATACTATTGAAGAGGAGTCACTAATCTTGCATTATATAGACACCCTCAACAATTAAGGAGTTTGTATGGCATATTGGCTAATGAAAAGTGAACCGGAAACCTATTCGATCGATCATTTGATAAAAGATAAGACGACACAGTGGGAAGGCGTTAGAAATTATCAAGCGCGTAATTTCATGAGAGATGACATGAAAATAGGCGATACAGTTTTGTTTTATCATTCCAACACGAAACCACCTGGCATTATTGGTTTGGCTAAAGTGTGTAAAGAAAGTTATCCTGATTTTTTTGCTTGGGACCCCGAGTCTGACTATTTTGATCCTAAGTCACCTAAAGATGCCCCTAAGTGGTTTATGGTAGATGTTGAATTTAAGAAAAAATTTAAAAAAATCATTTCTTTAGACGAACTGAAAAGCAGACCAGAGCTAGCGGATATGTTGGTAACTAGAAAAGGACAACGATTATCGGTTCAACCTGTTGAGCACAAACATTTCATCTTTGTAACAGCACTAGCTGAAGCAAGCTAAATAAGGCGCTTAGCTTAGGCACGGGTATACTTTTTTCTTCAGCAAAGCGTATAACTTTACCTAAAATAGCGTCCACTTCTAAGGAGCGTTTTTCTTCATAGTCTAACAACATACTCGTTTTGTAGGGACTCATTTTTAGGGTGTCTGTGATGTTTTTATCAATCATATCTTGGGTAATTGCTACACCATCTGCTTCTGCTAATGTTTTTACTTCGGCCATCACGTCTCTGACTAGTGTTTCTAAGGAAGGAGAGCTCAACATATCTCGTGTATTGGCACCCCCACCGATAACAGACATTGGATTGAAGGGTGCGTTCCATAATAATTTTTTCCAAATCTCTTTCTTGATAGATGCGCTTTCGTAACACGCTACCCCTACACGATTAAAGTCTACACTCAGTCTAGATGCTATCTTTGACGGTCCATTGGGATACTTTCCTAGAACTAATCGGCCATAATCTTGGTGATGAATATAACCCGGCCTAGGTTTAGACACACACACAAAAGCTAACGCTCGAATAAGTTCAGTATAAGGAAAAGCGGCGACTATTTCTTTTTCAATAAAGACACCATTTTGTATAAGCAAAATACTCGTATTTTCTTGAACGATAGGGCGAAGCATAGATATAAGGTCAATACTGGGGAGCACTTTGAGAGCTACGAGAATTAGGTCGAAGCACTCCTCAATCTCAAGAGTAGAGGCATACACCCGATGAGGCTTAAATTCACAGTTTCCCCACGCACTATCTAGCTGAAGTCCGTGGGTTTTAACATGTTTGTAGTCGCTCCTATGCGTTGTAGAAACCTCCCAACCTGCTTGTGCCAACATAATGCCATACAAACCGCCAATTGCGCCGGTGCCTATGACAAGAACTTTTTTACTCATCATAAAACAGACTCCCAAGAAGACTTATTTATATTCAACTGTAAAAATTGTAATATCATCATTGTCTTCATTATTATCAAAATACACCTTAAGTTCATATTTAATCTTATCAATAAGATATCCATCTTTTTCTTTAGTATACGATTCTAATATTTTAACGAGTCGGTCTTCAGAAAAACGTTCTTTATTATGTTTTGCATCAATAAGACCATCTGTAGAAATAAAAACGACATCGCCTTTTTCTAAAGCAATAGTTTCTACATCATATGCAGATTTTTTTAAGGCCCCCAACAAGATGCCTCCTTCTCTTAATTCTATTAAGCTATGATTACGAATTAAATAAGCGACCCCTATTCCTGCATCAGAATATGTAATCAGTTCTTTTTTCTGATTCACTTTTAATAAAAACGAGGCACAGCCTTTTCTTTGAGCACGGAGCGCGTAGATAGATTCGTTTAATTTGCACATCATATCGCCTACATTTACGGTGCGTTGGTAAAAAATAGACTTTAGAATATGATAGAGCTCGATAGTAATAAAACTAGCTGAAAGGCCTTTTCCGGTTACATCTGTTAAGGACACAATGATTTCATGCGCGTTTAAAGCAAACACGTCATAAAAATCACCACTTACCTTTCGAGAAGCTTTAAAATAATGACCAATATGAAACTTTTTGAATTCTGGAATAATATTTGGAAGGTATTGTTTCTGAATTTCTTTTGCAACATCATATTCAGATACAAACTTTTCTTGATCCTCGAGTTTTTCTTCTAAAATTTCCCCTTCTTTTTTTAGGTTATCTTCAATAACAGCGGCTAATGCAAAAATGGAGATAGCCATAATAATAATAACCCCTAAAGCAAAGCCTTCATCGGAATATTGAGGATGAACACGTAAAAAAGGGTAGTCTAAATAATGGAGTGCAAAAAAGAAATACGATGTGGATAAACATTTAAAGAAAATATTATTTTTGCTCCATTTCCAGAAAAATGTTTTGATGGCAACGTAGTAAAGAGGAAGGGCTACGGCTAAAGCCGTGAAAAAAGACATATAGGCAAAAGAGTACCCTTCTTTATAGAAAAAATACGCAGGAATAAAGGATATAACCATGGTTGCCGTGAAAAATTTAAGAGGAAATTTTATTTTGTGAATGGAAAGAATAAGGTAAGCCAGAGTTAAACTGTTCAAATAATTAGACCACAGACCTACAATAATATGCATATATGTAGATACAAAAGCTACTTGTACAAACAAAGATATCACCGTGCTTATCCACACACTTAATAATTGCGTAGAAATTACCTGTCTCTGAAAAGCTATCAATTATTCTCCCTATTTTTCACTATACTCTTAAAAGAATTTTAGGGCAAAAAAATCAAAAAAGATAGCCTAACCGGTTTAATTCTAAAATTATATTTTCACATGAGAAACTAGTGTCTAAAAGAAGTTATTTAGTTGACTTTAAAAAAGTAGGTTATATTA
>CALLLO010000034.1 GCA_938082985.1 uncultured Candidatus Marinamargulisbacteria bacterium
CTTGGATAGTGACGACAATATAGCTGAGATGATCGAAGAGAATATACAGAATGGATATTTAAAGGTCCCTAATTTTAATGATGAGGAAAGAGCCTTTGTTGTACTTATGATTACGGGATGTATTAAAAATAAGGCAGAAGATCGAATCTCGTTGGGAGACATGATTGTGGGGCTAGAGGCTTTGTTATTAAAAAGAGAGGCTGAGTCGTCTCAATCTACGGGAAACAAACGTGGAGCCGCCGCGTCGTCAGGTAGAGAAGACTCGTCAGCCAAGAAAGGGTGCCCTTAAAGCATAAGGCTGTATACAAAAGCAGAACTTTGATAGTCTAAGACCATCATGCATCTAAATAAAGGGGTCAGACCCCTAAATATAGAAAGGTGCCATACTACATTTAAGTGTGGCACCTTTTCCTCTATAGTGGGCAGACCCCTTTTAATCATCATAGGAGCCGGAGCCGCTGGCTTTTTTTCTGCTATCCATAATAAACGTAATAACCCAGACAGCACGGTGATTATCCTCGAAAAAACCCCAAATATCTTATCCAAAGTAAAAATATCAGGAGGTGGCCGCTGCAACGTTACACACGCCTGCTTTGAGCCTAAAGAATTGTGCCGTTTTTATCCCCGAGGTTCTAAAGAACTTTTAGGCCCCTTTTATAGTTTTCAATGTAAAGACACAATGGACTGGTTTGAGTCGCGAGGGGTTCCTTTAAAAATAGAAAAAGATAATCGTGTGTTCCCGTATTCAGACAGTTCACAGAGCATCATTGATTGCCTAGTTAAAGAAGCGGAAGCTTTAGGTGTTCAACTTTGCACCTCGTGTTCAGTTGAGAAGATAGAGAAGGATAAGTTAGGTTTTAGACTAAGTTTAGAAAATGGCGACACGCTTACCTGCGACAAACTCATTCTCGCAACCGGAAGTAGTCGAGAAGGGCATCGTTTCGCGAAAAGCTTGGGGCATAAAATCGTAGAACCTATTCCATCTTTATTCACCTTCAAAATCTCAGACCCGTCTTTACACAAGCGGTCAGGCCTCTCAGTAGAAAACGTAGAGGTATGGTTAGGTAAAAATAAAAAACAAAGTCAATCAGGACCCCTCCTCGTGACTCATTGGGGATTCAGTGGACCCGCCATAATCAAGCTCTCCGCTTGGCAAGCAAGGACTCTTTTTAATACAAAGTATCAAGAAGACCTACATATAGACTGGCTCCCGGTCTATGACAAAAACGATCTCCTTCAGTTGTTTATACAAGAGCGTACAGACAACGGAAAAAAGCAGGTATGCAAACGTTCACCACACCCTGAAATAGCGGGGCGTTTGTGGGACTATCTGTGTCAGAAAGCAGGGGTAGGTGACGTGGCGACCTGGCAGTCTCTAAACGAAAGGCAGGTGGAGACTCTCATATCAGAACTTAAAGCGGGCCATTTTGACATGGCAGGTAAAAGCCCTTTTAAAGATGAGTTTGTGACCTGTGGTGGCGTGAGTTTGAAAGAGGTGAATTTTAAGACTATGGAGAGTAAGGTTTGTGCAAACTTACATTTGGTAGGAGAGCTCCTCAATATTGACGGGGTGACGGGTGGCTTTAACTTTCAGAATGCTTGGACGACGGGGTATTTATCTGGAGGATTTCAATAATGCAAAAACTCATCTTTATGCTCCTTTTATTTTTTATATATGTCCCATCATTTATTCATTCTCAAGCTATTTACAGTTACACGGATCGTGTTCACCCTGTCGTTGCTCAACATGGCATGGTCGCTACCCAAGAAGCCGAAGCTACACGTGTAGGTATAGATATCTTAAAAAAAGGTGGTAACGCCGCAGATGCTGCCGTAGCCGTTGCTTATACCTTAGCCGTTACGCTTCCCAGAGCCGGCAATATTGGTGGTGGTGGGTTTATGATGGTCTACGATGCTAAAACAAAAAAGACTCACGCCATAGATTTTAGAGAAAAAGCGCCCCTCACAGCCCACAGAGATATGTTTCTCAACACTCAAGGCGACGCCGATAATAAAAAATCTCGTTATTCCCTCGGCTCCGTAGGGGTACCTGGGACTGTCGCTGGTTTAGAGTTAGTTCGAGAAAGGTTTGGAACGCTTCCGAGAAAGACTGTTCTAAAGCCTGCGATAAAATTAGCCAAAAAGGGACTTAAAGTAAGTCGTGATATGGCTCAATCCTTAGCTTATGCGTCTGAACATCTAGCGAAATCCTCTGAATCTGCGTCTATATTTATGTCGGACGGAAGAACTTTGAAAGAAGGGGATACGCTCATTCAAAAAAACTTAGCCTGGTCTCTAGACCAAATTTCTAAATACGGAAAATCTGCTTTCTATGAAGGGGCTTTGGCCGATAAACTTGTAATGTTCATGGATGAAAACGATGGATTGATTTCTAAAGAAGATCTACTTAGCTACACCGCCAAAATAAGAGAACCTATAAAAGGGGCCTACAAAGGCTACGAGATTTACACCATGCCACCCCCAAGCTCAGGAGGTATTCACCTTGTTCAGCTTCTAAACACGCTTAGTTTTTTCGATTTAAGAACACTCGGACACAACAGCGCTCAGAGTATTCACGCGATGGCTGAAGCCATGAAAGTCGCTTATGCCGATAGGTCACAATTTTTAGGCGATTCAGACTTCGTAGATGTGCCACTAAAATTTTTGACTTCTACAGATTATGCGAGAAAAACGGTCGCCAATATCGACCCGAAGGTCGCAATTCCAAGTGGGGAGATATTCCCTGGTATCTACCAAGAACCAAAAGAAGGAAACGAAACGACCCATTTTTCCATCATAGATAAAGATGGGAATATGGTGAGCTGTACCTATACCTTAAACTTTAGTTATGGCAACAAAATAGCCGTACCCGGAACGGGGATTTTATTAAATAATCAGATGGACGATTTTTCGGCTAAGCCAGGATCATCCAACGCTTACGGACTTATAGGGGGTGAATTTAATGCTATAGAACCAGAAAAACGAATGCTTAGTTCTATGACGCCTACCTTAGTGTTTAAAGACAGGCAGCCCTTTATGGCGACAGGGAGTCCGGGTGGCAGTCGTATTATTACGACCGTGCTTCAAGTTATCCTAAACGTTATCGACCATGACATGAACATAGCAGAAGCGAGTCTCGCTCCTCGTATTCATCACCAATGGTACCCCGAAGAAATTCGCATAGAAAAAGGGATTAACCCTGATACGATATCTCTTCTAGAAAAAAAGGGGCATGTCATGAATCAAAAATGGGCGATGGGGTCTACTCAAAGTGTGGTCTTCAAAAACAGTCGTTTTTATGGCGCATCAGACACTAGAAAACCAGGTGCTTTAACTCTAGGATACTGAAGACACGCTCCTTTGGGAGAGAGGTTTGGGGTGAGGTTTAATACATGTTAGACTAAGCTTTTTCAAATAGATTTTCTAAAAAGGACACCTTACATGCTCGATCTCATTATCAAGAAACCTAAAAATATCAAGAATGATATCCTCTCTGGGATAACCGTTGCTCTCGCTCTCGTTCCAGAAGCCATCGCTTTTTCTTTCGTCGCTCATGTTGACCCTAAAGTAGGACTTTATGCCGCTTTCATGATGGGAATTGTAACCGCTATTTTTGGTGGGCGTCCGGGTATGATTTCTGGGGCAACCGGAGCCGTGGCGGTTATTTTTGCACCGCTTGTTATCGCTCAAACCCAACTTCACGGACCCGACGTCGCGCTTAACTACCTTTTCTTAGCCGTGTGTTTAATGGGCCTTGTTCAGATGCTTTTTGGTTTTTTTAAATTTGGTAAATTTATCCGACTTATTCCTCATCCGGTTATGCTTGGTTTTGTAAATGGGTTAGCTATTATTATTTTTAAAGCACAGTTTGGACAATTTTATATTGGAACGGGAGACGCCGCTCGTTTAATGCCTGCCGAACCACTCATGATTATGGGGATACTCATTGCTCTTACGATGGGGATTATTCACTTTTTACCTAAGTTTACAAAAGCGATACCAGGAACTCTCGTGGCGATACTCTCCGTGACAGGCATATCCTTATATTTAAGAAGCATCGGATTTGAAATTTATAATGTACTCGACTTTGTCCAAAATTTAGACCCAAGTAAAACAACACTCGCAGCATCATTGCCTAGTTTTAATGTGCCTATCTTTAACCTACAGGCTATTAAGACGGTACTTCCATACGCCCTACTCGCAGCTTCGGTCGGATTAATCGAGTCTTTAATGACCCTTACCCTTATAGATGAACTAACAGAGACACGAGGACGTGGAAACAAAGAAAGTGTCGGCCAAGGCTTAGCTAATGTCGTGAATGGTTTTTTTGGGGGTATGGGAGGCTGTGCCATGATTGGTCAGAGTATCATTAATATTCGCGCCGGTGGCCGAGGGCGGTTGTCTGGGATAGCAGCAGCGCTTAGTTTACTCTCCTTCTTTTTATTTGGATCCACCTTTATAGAAGCTATTCCCTTAGCCGCTCTTGTTGGTGTCATGTTTATGGTATCTATTGCAACGTTCGAATGGTCGAGTTTGAGACTTTTAAAGCAAATTCCACGCTCAGATTTAATCGTTATCTTTGCTGTATCTATAACAACAGTTATTATTGACCTAGCTATCGCCGTATTTGTAGGTGTCATTATTTCAGCTCTCGTTTTTGCCTGGGAACAAGGAAAGAACATAACAGCAATAACAGAGGTAAATGAAAATGGGCACAAGGTTTACAGTTTAAAAGGGGGGCTTTTTTTTGGCTCTGCTGCAGGGTTTAAGGAACTCTTTAATTTTAAGGAAGATCCAGAACATGTGGGTATCGATTTTGAGCAGTCGCGTGTCTATGACCATTCGGGGATAGAAGCCATTCAAAATACAGCAGAGAGATATGCTCAGTCGGGTAAAAAACTACATCTCTTAAATCTAAGTAAAGAATGTAAAGAGCTTTTAGGAAAAGCGGACAATATTGTCGAAGTGAGTATTATTAAAGATCTTAAAAACTGGCATATAGCTGAGGATTCTCTTGATTAACTTTCAAGATTTAAAGAAACGAGCAGAGACGAGAAAAGGGGGCTCCGATATTTTGGCGCAACTGCTTCCTGCTCCTATACCTGAATCGGCGTGTAGAAAACTAGGCTCTCATGTCTTTTTATCTCAGATGACTCGTGGGGTGTTTAATGCTGGTTTTGTCTGGAGAGTGATTGAGAAAAAATGGCCAGATTTTGAAGATGTCTTTTTATCATTTGACTGCGAAAAACTGCTTAATCTTCCAGACGAATTTTGGGATGCTTGTGCTGAAAATAAACGCATCGTGAGAAACATACCCAAAATATTCACTATACGTGAAAATGCATCTTTTATTTTAAAAACGGAACAAGAAGAAGGGAAATCTTTTGCTGATTTTATTTTTGATTGGCCAAGTGAAGATCTCATTGGTTTATGGTCCCATCTTAAAAGAAATGGATCTCGACTAGGAGGCATGACAGGGCAATACCTTTTGCGACGACTTGGCAAAGATGCCTTTCTGTTATCTCAAGATGTTGTGGTTGCACTAAGAGATTTAGGATTAGACATCAAAGATGTACCTACTTCAAACCGAGACCTAAGCTTGATTCAGAAAAAAATGACTGAGATCCATAAAGATACAGCTTTTAGCTATGCGGATATCAGTAAAATCTTAGCCTTTTCAGTAGGTGTAAACTATCCAGTAGAATTTATAGAAACTGAGGTAAAAGATTAGAAGCTAATACTGCTTAAAGTCGATCTAATACAGAGCCATAAATCTCACCCCAACCCTCTCCATCAGGAGAGGGCGTTAACGTGTATGTCTGACTAGCGCACCTCACTTGGGAGAGGGTTGGAGTGAGGTTTCTTCCTCTGACTTGGTTTACATCCAAGTCTCCATATCTTTTTTGTGCTTAGATTATTTTAGTCATTGAACTCGGGAATAACAAGCTAGAGTCGGGCTAAAACAGCCTGAGAAAATGCTGAGCAGCTAGCCGGTTTAATATCTTTAGGTGCCAAATCAGCGGTTAATATTTTTGCTTCAAAACAGCCATTAATGGCTGTGCGAATAGCCTCGGCAGCTTCTGTCCATTTTAAATGATCGAGTAACATACACGCAGACAAAAGTAGAGACGTTGGGTTAGCCATGTCTTTTCCTGCAATATCAGGGGCCGTTCCATGTGTAGCCTCAAACAAGCCATGATTCGTCTCAAAATTAACATTAGCTCCAGGTGCAACACCGAGTCCACCTACAACTCCAGCAGAAGAATCTGAATAATAATCTCCGTTTAAGTTAGAGAGCACGAGAACATCAAAACGTTCTGGGTTCATTGTCATATGCATAAGCCCTGCATCAGCAATAACATCATCCACAATAACTTTCCCAGCCCATTGGGCAGCCTCAAATTTTTTATTTGCAGCCTCAGTCCCCTGAGTCGATACTGTATTTTGATACTGTCTCATTGTGTAGACAGAGTCTGAAAACTCTTCTTCAGCAACATCATAGCCGACATCACGAAACATCCCTTCCGTAAATTTCATAATATTACCTTTATGAATCAGGCTGACTTTCTTTCTTTTAAGTTGGACAGCATGCCTAATCGCAGCGCGAGCGATACGCTTGGACCCTTCAATAGACATTGGTTTAATGCCAATTGCAGTCGTGTTTTCACTTGGAAGATCTGCCCCAAATTCATTTTTTAAAAAACGAGCTAATTTCATAGCTTCTTCAGACCCAGCTTTATATTCAATCCCACGATACACGTCTTCCGTGTTTTCTCTAAAGATAACAATGTTTAGTACATCACGTTTTACAGGGAAGGGGACATTAGGAAAATGTTTAACAGGGCGAATACACGCATACAAATCAAGCTCTTTACGTAGACGAACATTGATAGATCTAGCGCCCTTTCCAACAGGGGTTGTTAATGGGCCTTTTAAGGCTACACCTTTTTCACGGATAAGCTCTACCGTTTCTTTTGGGAGCCACTCGCCTACCGATTTAAATGCAGCTTCTCCTGCTAGCACGTCGATAAAAGAAAGTGACCGTGTATCCCCATATACTTTTTTTATAGCGGCGTTTAAAATATCTTCAGTCGCAGCAGATATTTCAGGGCCGATGCCATCGCCTTTTATAAAAGGGATATCAATGTGGTTTTGGCGTAAAAGTTCAGATATTTTAGTCATAAGAGGCTCCTTAATAAATATAATTTTACCTATTGTAACAGATTAGAATCTTTTCATAGTAAGCCTAGTATAATGTCATCTGAATGAGAAGACAAAAGCACACGCGAGTGTTAGGCTTCTTGGAATAAAAGGAGTGTTTAACGATGAATACGAAAAAGATTTTAATAATTGGTGCATTAGTTGCTGTAGCCGCCTTTGCTTATGGTGCTAGAGAGGGCCTTTCCCCATTATCAGGGACGATATTAGGGGGATCTGAAGCCTGTGAACTTAAAAAAGAGGCATGTGCTGTTAAGAAAGAAGCGTGTAAAACATGTGAAGCTGGAGAAGACTGTGAAAAGTGTGACGCTAAGAAAGCGGCTGCTGAAGTAAAATCAGGCGCTTGTTGCGACAAGAAGTAAGTTAAACCCTCGCTGACCCTTCTTCTATTTCGAGTATCCGATCTAAACGAAAAACTCGAATAGATTGCCGTGTGAAACAATAACACTGCAAAGCCAAGGTTCCTGGGTCAGCGAGAGATAGTGGCCCTAATTTCCTTGGAAATACCCGCCGTTTGCTCAGTTGTTTGTCCTGTGAAATATAGGTAATCACAATCTCAGATTCAGTAGAAATAGCCTGCTCGATAAGGGTTTGTTTATCAAGATACGACAGTCGTTTAAGTGGCTCTGGTTTATCAAAACGACTTAAGAAATGTGTGATTTTTGGATCCACTAAAATATCAGACATGCGGACCGCGCGCTTTAAGCTAAGGCCCTCCAACGACTCACATCTACTTAATGCCACGTAGACCTGTCCTTTAGCAAAGGCCCGATTCCCAAAATCTACGATAGCTTTTGCAAATGTCTTTCCTTGGCTTTTATGTATGGTTATTGCCCAGGCTAACTTTAAAGGAAATTGGGTAAAGGTCCCGGCACTTTCTTTTTGAAGCGTTTTAGAATCGGCATCATACACATGTTTGTAGGCTTGCCATTGATGAGGCGCAACCGTTACCGTCATACCATCTTGGGTCATTACTTCAACTTCTTCTTCATAATCATGAATAGCCGTGACTTTGCCTAAGGTGCCATTCACCCAAAGTCCCAATGGGTCGTTGTTGACGAACATGACTTGTGCCCCCACTTTAAGCGTGAGTTGCAACTCAGTAGGCGCCATTTTAATATCAAAATTCCGACTATGTTGCCCCGCATGAAGATACGGATCCCCAACAAGTTTACGTAGATTTTCTACATTAATCGTAGCAGCTGTAGCGTTAGTCGTACTCAAGTAAATCGTCCCCGGATCCCCTATGCTGTTTGGAGGTAGGACCTGTTTATTTAACTGTGCTAATTGCAGGGGGCTAACATTACGTACACGAATCGCGTTTAGGATAGTGATAAAGTCTTTGTTTTTTTGTCTATATATTTTACTAAGCTCTATAAATTGAAGGTCAAATTGGGGGTTTTGTACGGAATGAGCGGAGAAGAAATAAGGGGTGTCATAGACTTCTCGAAAATAGGTCTGTTCATCGCGAGTGACTACGGGCGGCAGTTGGTAGAGATCTCCTATCCAAATCATTTGCTTACCCCCAAAAGGTTTACTGTTTTTTAGCGCTTCTCGAAGATACAGGTCCATACAATCAATAAGATCCGCTCTTACCATCGATATTTCATCAATGATAATGGCATCCAATTGGTCTAAAAGTCGTGTGTTTTTGGCTTTTTGCCCCAGCCGACTGGCATCGGCTGTTGTTACGTTTGCTTTAAATCGGAAGAAAGAGTGTATCGTTTCTCCTTTTACGTGAAGAGCGGCTACTCCAGTAGGTGCTAGAACCACTACTTTTTTAGAGCTCTGAGATCTAAAATAACTAAGCAAGGTAGATTTTCCCGTTCCCGCTTTACCTGTTACAAATAAAGGATCTGAACTATGCTGCATAATCGAGATAGCTTGCTCAAATTCTGGGGTTATTTCTATAGCATCAACGGGGGGAGTCATGAGCCTATAGTAGCATAGTTACCGATCTGGTACGCTAGGCCTAGTTGCGCAAGAAAAAAAGGAGCCAATCATGAGTATTACAAAAGGAAAAGTAGTCACTATGCACTACACATTAAAAGATGAAGAAGGTGCCGTTATCGACACATCTGAAGGTAAAGAACCTTTAGCTTATTTACATGGATCGAGCAACATTGTTGTCGGTCTTGAGCAAGCATTAGAGGGTAAAGCTGTTGGAGAGAAAGTCTCTGCAGTTGTAGCCCCAGTAGACGGATACGGAGAAAAAAGAGAGGATCTTTTACAACACGTTCCACTTACCCAATTCGATAGTGTAGAAAATGTAAAACCTGGTGCACAGTTTCATGTAGAAACGCCTGACGGTATGGCATCAGCTACTGTAATAGACGTTACTGAGACCGAAGCTACAATTGATATGAACCATCCTTTAGCCGGTCAAACGCTTTATTTTGATGTTGAAATTACAGAGCTACGAGACGCGACAGAAGACGAAATATCTCACGGCCACGCACATGGTGCAGGTGGTCACCACCACTAAGCGTGTTTAAGTTCCCAAGATCGGTGGGCTTTAGAGCCTTTAAAGTCCTCCGATCTTGTGAGCCCAGAAATGTCTCTAATTAGTAAACTTCCAAGCTTACTTTCATCTAAAATAAAACTCCTAGAGTTACAACTAAAATACAAAACTCCATCTTTTTTTAAATACCTCATACATAGGTCAATAAGCTCCACATAATCCTCGTTAACTGAAAAGGCATTTGTCTGTGAACGTTTGGAATTACTGAATGTGGGAGGGTCACAGATGATAATATCAAAGCTTTCTTTATGCTGTGTTTCTCTAAGATAGCGCATACAATCCTCAGTGAGAATTTTGTGAGCGTCAGATTCTACAGTATTGTTTAACTTAAAGTTTCTACGTGTCCACTCAGAATAAGTAGGATTTAAATCAAGGGTGACGGTCTCGCTAGCTCCACCAGCTATGGCATAACAGGTAAACGAGCCCGTATAGGCAAAAAGGTTAAGTACCCGTTTGCCTTTGGCTTGTTTTTTTACAATGTCTCTGGCTTTGCGATGGTCTAAAAAAAGACCTGTGTCGACATAGTCACTAAGATTTAATTCAAATGTAATTCCACATTCTTCAATCGTTTTTATATGTGAGCCTTGTTCCAATTTTTCATATTGCGTTTGGAGCCCTTTAAGTTTATAACGACGTTTTAGGTGGACACTCGCATCTGGAAATACGTCCTTTATAGCCCTAATGAGCGATTCTTCAAAAGAAAGAGTGAGAGCCTCTAAATCATCCTTGGTCCGCGCATAGGCCCACACAACAAGGTCTCCGTCCAAGTAATCAACAATACAAGGGACATCCGGCAGGTCTTTATCGTAAAGACGAAAGCAGGAGATGTTTTGTTTTTTCGCCCACTTATTACGATGTTTAAACGTTTTTAATAATCGGTTTTTAAAGGACTGCATAGCGCTTAGTCATGAGTCGGTACTTGATTCTTATTAAGTTCGAAAGTGCGTCCACAGCAGATGCGAAAAGTTGGGTTTTTGTTTCACGGGTATCTTCCCATATCATAGGGAATTCACGAACGTCATAGCCCATGCTGGAGGCGACAACAATAAGTTCAGTGCTAAAAAAACCATGTTCAAGACAGACTAATTGAGGAGCAATGTGGTCACGGACTTTTTTTGAAATAGCTTTAAATCCACATTGATAATCACTTATAGACGACTTAAAGAGTGTTTTATTAAACAGGGTTAACATGTGGGACAGGTATCGTCTTAATGGGCTGCGATTTTCTTTGGCTTGCTTAAGTCTTCGGGAGCCAATCATAATATCTGCACCATCATGGGCCCCTGTTATAAGTGTTTTTATATAAGATGGATCTGCTGATAAATCGGCATCAATGTGTAGATAATAATCAGCCTCATAGTCGCGCCAGACTCGTAAGATGCCTTTGCTCATTGAGCGGAAATTATTATGTATGATATCCACACCTTTATATTTATTTTTAAGAGAGTTCCCAATTTCTGCTGTACGATCAACAGAGGCATTGTTGCTTATGACAATGAGGACCTCATCGCTCAGATGTTCTTGAGCGTAGGTATGAATGGTCGAAACGGTGCTTTCTATAATCGCCTCTTCGTTATAGGCGGGGATAGCAATAACAACTTTAGGCATCTATGTTCAAATACCGACGTGCAGATTCTTCAAATTCAATAATAGTGCTTGTGGTTAAAGGGTGAATCAAGGAGGTGCTGGTATTATGGCCGGTAGCATTAATGGATGGTGGCGTGGCTTTTAGCTCTGCAATATTCTCAAGCCCTTCAACAATACTTGTAGGGATTGTAATAATGTTAGGTCCAGCAGCGACCAATCGTGAAATGTCTTTAGGGCTACGAATACTACCTACAATAAGTTCAGATCCCGTGTCGTTACAGACCTGTCTCGTCCGTGCAATATCTGCGAGTACTTGTGCCCAAGCGGCCTCTCCAAATACATTTTTATTATTTTTTACGTGTGATTTCCATTCAGGGTCGGTATCGATTGTAGATAAGGGGAAGCCACTTTTTTCTAGAATAACGGCATCGAGCATTCTGTTTGCAAAGAGGCTAACATAACTAGCACCCGCTTTGGCCGCTTCGATAGCTTGAAATGAACACATACAGGCGGTTACGTTAGTTTTAATGCCTTTTTGACTTAGAAGCCGGACAGCAAGAAGACCTCCTTCGCAAATAGGGATTTTGACGACAACGTTAGAGCCCAATGCCGAAAGCTCATCCGCTTGTTGAACTAAAACATCACAGATGACTTGGGATTGGCTATGAATATCATTTAAATCTACGCCTCTTAAATCAACTTCTAAGCTGACAGGGACATCTGGGAATCGGGAGATTAAGGCTTTAAAAGCATCTATAACTCCACGGTCTAAGTTTCCTGTCGTTTCAAGAATTTTTGGATTGGTTGTAATACCATCATTAACGTCTCGGCCAAAACTATATTCAATTTCTGAAATACTTGCAGTATCTGCGAAAAATTTAATCATGCTCCATACTCACTTTCTATTAATTCTTTTAATCTGAAGATAACCAAATGTTGAAGGACAGAATGAAAGCCTTCAACATGAGGCGTCGAGTCTTTTTCGACGACCATACACGCATCACACATCTCTTTCATTTTGCCACCATCGAAGCCAGCTAGGCCTACAAGTTTTGCTCCTCTTTGTTTGGCCAAGCTCATGGCTTTAACTAAATTGCCAGACCATTGAGCCCCACCATGTACGGAGATTAAAAGAAGGACATCTCCTTCCCCAATCACTGTGTTTAATAGTCCAGCGTAGGCGTTGTCCCAGCCGGAGTCATTTATCCATGCCGTAAGCGCTGTGATATTGTCCGTTAAGCACGAGGCTCTAAATCCTTTAAGGTCTCTAAGTTCGCTTTGACTACTATCGTTGGCAACAGTTTTTAATAAATCTCCTGCAAAGTGAGAAGCCGTAGCAGCGCTGCCACCATTTCCTACGGTTATCACTTGTTTGCCTGCCTTGTAAGCGTCAAAAAGAATAGATATAAACGCATCTATATCCTCTCTGTTTACCGCGTCACAAATGTCTTTAGTCTCGTCCAAATAGTGTTTAATAAAGTCTGAATGTTTATGCATAATTATCCCTCGTTTTTAATGTGACAGCCTCTATGCTCAAAGCGGAAAAATAGCTCTGATAATTGAAGCGGGGCTAAGGCTTCTCTTAGTTTTTGTTTGTCTGTGCAATAGAACATTAAGAATCCACCACCACCAGCGCCAATTACTTTACCGCCCAACGCGCCATTTTTTAAAGCTAAGGCGTAGTGAGTATCAATGTCACTATTTGTCATAGCAGAGGTAAAGGCTTTTTTAGACTCCCAGTGAGTGTTCATTGCTCGTCCAAAATCATCCAGCCTATTTTCTTCCAGCGCGTGTCTAATATCGACCCCAATGTCTTTAATTTTGTGCATATAATCGAGCTTACTAGATTCATCTTGAACGGCCCGTTTTTGTTGTCCTAATACATCTGCAGAGGATCGCGTTTTATGGGTGTAAAACATAGCTAAGCTATACTCTAAATTTTCTATAGTGCTTGGGGCTAAATCTAAAGGTATCACAGCGACCTTTCCAGATTGTGAAATATCTAAATGTTGAAGTCCTCCATATGCGGCCATATATTGGTCTTGTTTCCCTAGAGGTTCTTTGAGAATGTCATGTTCAATATGAAAGCATTCTTCAGCTAATTCATGTGCGGATACACTTTCTCGTTTGTATACATGAAGTGCTTTAAGTAGGGCTACTAAAAACGTGCTTGAGCTTCCTAATCCTGTTTGAGCGGGGACATCTGCTAGCGATGTTATTTCTAAGGGTTTTGTGATTTTCAGTAATTTTAAAGCTTCTCTAATGCGTGAATGTTGTATGTCTTCAACAAAGCGAGGTGTCTCAACCTGTGAATATCGAATAAGAAAGTTGTCGTAGAAATTTCGAGGTTGAATAACTATGTGTATATATTTATCAATGGAGGCAGAAAGTAAACTGCCTCCAAATTGATTGGAGTAAAACGGCAAATCAGTGCCGCCTCCACCTAAAGAAATTCTTAATGGGGCGCTTGTAATAATCATATGAGACTCATTAGATCAATAACGAGAGATATTAAAAAGATTGAATAAACGTAGCTTGAGACAGCTAGTAAATGGGGTAGTGTGGCATCGGGGTGTATGTTTGTTTTATGTTGGAGCTCCATGATATCGGCTCTAGCTCCTCCTATGCGAATGCATTCTTTGACCCCGGCTGCTTGTCCGCATGCAATATCTGATAAGTTATCACCTATCATATAGGACTGTTTTAGATCTATGTCATGATCACGTGAGGCTTTTAGAATTAAGTTTGGGTTGGGTTTTCTGCAATCACACTCACCATCATTTTTAGGATGGTGAGGGCACACGTAAATACCATCTATAGAGAGGTCCTCTAAGAGGTAGTTATTTATTTTAATGAGTGCGTCTGGACAGATATAACCCATAGATAGTCCGGGTTGATTTGTAATAATAAAGAGGAGGTACCCTTTTTTATTAAGGGCGGCTAAGCCTTCTCTTACATGTGGAAGTATATGAAGTTGTTCCAAAGTGGCTGGCGACATAAGTTTACCATCCAGTTCATAAATAATATCATTAATAACCCCATCTCTATCTAAAAATACAGCTTTATTCATAAGGCCTCCCAGGTATAGTTTAATGATTGAATGTCGTGACTCGCCTGCTTTAATTTTTCAGGACGACCAACCTCTCTAAAAAAGCTATCTGTCATATCAAATGAGAAAACACGCGCCTGTGCTGCAATCAGTTTAGGAATAATGTCATAGCCAAAATCTGAAAAACCTTCGGGAATGAACGATAAAATAGAAGGTGAGGCAATATATATACCAGAATTTATTAATTTTGAGGACCGTTTTTTTTTGCTGAGAGACTGTAAATGAGTCTGGGTAGGCTTTTCCATAAAACACCTGACGCGTGATTCCTCATCACAAAGCAGGAGACTTTGGCTAGGATAATCTAGGGGTTTCTCTCGTACAGCTAGAGTGAGATCTGCCTTGTTTTTTTGATGCTCAATTAGCATCCTAGTTATCTCTATATTAGATAGGCTGTCTCCATAAAAAATTAGGAAATCTGAGTTGAAAAAATCTCTAAAATTATTAAGAGCCCCAGACGTTCCGAGCAACTCAGGTTCATGAGAATAAATAATATTGAGCCCCCATTGGGAACCGTCTTTACAGTATGATTTAATCTTATCGCCTAAATACGATGTGTTAATGGCTATATCTACAATGCTATGTGTGCGGCAGTGAGACAAAATGTAATCTAAAACAGGGCGTCCATTTACTTTAACTAGCGGTTTAGGTAGGTCTTGAGTATGTTCTTTTAGTCGGCTGCCTTTTCCGGCACAAAGAATGAGAGCTTTCATATATCCAGCCCTCGTACATGGTCGCAGACTATATCCGCGGCTTTTACCGCCGTAATAATTTTCCCGCTCAGTACAGACAGGCAGCCATACCCATGGTCTGTAACATCTGTGGGTCTTGCATCTGTATTTTCGTTCTTGCTTTCTACAGGCAAAACAATAAACAAAGATTTTACGTATTT
The DNA here is from genome assembly GCA_938082985.1 of uncultured Candidatus Marinamargulisbacteria bacterium. Taxonomy (GTDB): domain Bacteria; phylum Margulisbacteria; class Marinamargulisbacteria; family CALLLO01; genus CALLLO01. The sequence continues at coordinate 15,325 of CALLLO010000034.1, forward strand.
AGCGTCTTTGAGTATAGGGAACCATGTTTGACAGCGTTTAAACATAGACTCATAGCGACTCTCTAGGGAGTCCGAATTAAAGTTGATATTAGATTCAAAATCATCAGCTGTGATTTCTTTATGAACAGATAAAGGAACATCGCCTAGCGTATAGAGCCCCGTTTTACCTAAAGGAACGATCGTAGCGAAGGGGCCATCCATGATGGTAAGCGCGCAGGGCTCGATATGAGAAGGAAGTTCAATAACAACTAGCTCTTTTTGAAAAAACTTAAGCGATTTTCTTTCCGTGTGGAGCCAATCAGGGAGCATGTTATATCGAGAATAAGAGGCGTTAAGCACAAAATCATAAGAGGGTGAGTGCCCATTTTTAAGATCCAATATTTTTTTACCTTGAGGACTAAGACTTATACCCGTAACAGGACTTGATGTATGTAATGAAATAGACTCGGACTCTTTACAGGTTCTTTTGAAAAACTGGGTGATGCCATCATAATCGTACACAGCCTCTTGTGTTTTTAAAGAACAGGTCACAGTATCTCTATTAAATGTTTTGGGGTCAGGATAATCCTCTGAAAAGGGTAGTGCTTCGTCAGAAAAGACCTGTTTAAATGTGTGTGCATCAACATAAGAGTTCTCACGTGAGATAAAATAGTAACTAGGGTAATCTCTAACGATAAAAGCTGAAAATAGTGCTTCAAAGCTATTTTTTGCATCTTTGATAGCTTGAATGGTTTCAGGACTACGCGGATAGTGGAAGCCTTCATGGTGTCTATACTGATTAACCAAAGAGGCTTGCGTCATGATGTCGCCTTCTTTTTCAAAAATGTCGACATCTGCAAAGTTTGAAAGTTTGAGGGCTGCCGTAAGTCCGAAGATCCCAGCGCCTATAATGGCCACCTTTGGACGAGCAGAGAGGCTCGTTAAATCGGAGCTCTGTGCTTGAGCCCAAACACGTGAAGCTACAGAGAAGTCGACAGGATTTAATGCGGACCCAAAGGCTACGTCAAGAAAGGTTTGTATCTCTTCTTCCAGAGGGCTAGAGTTATGTAGCCACTGAGTCTGCGAGTTGGACTGCTCAGATCTAATGCCCAGCGTACCAGTTGAAAGATCACAGTCAATATACTCTTTATGCTTGGAGTCTGTGACGAACTCAAAGCTTAATCGTCTTGTTTTTTCTTGACCCTGCCAACCTAGAGTAAACCGAGCCTGTACATGATTGGGATATAGGCAATCTACTCGCATCAGACGTCCAGATTGACGAGAGAAAATACTCTGCGGTTCTTGCTCAAAGACGGTGTCCATAATATCGAATGCATGTAGGTATTCTTTTGCAATCTCAGCGCCATTATCGGTGTGTGCGGGACTCACAAAACGAGCGGATACAGATGTAAGAGTAGGGCCTCTCTGTGAGAGGTGTTTTTTGAGTTGTTTTACGAGCGCGTCAAATCTATAAATATGGCCACACATTAAATGATAAGAAGAGGCTTTGACTAAAGTCGAAAGTTCGGCAAGCTCAGCGTCAGTTTTAACGAGAGGTTTTTCTGTGTAGACATGACAATAAGGAAGAAGCTTTTTTATCCATGAAAAGTGAGACTCAGTAGGCGTTAAAATAAAGGCCGCGTCTATGTTGTTAATCACAGCCAAATCTAAGTGCGTATAGACAGGGTAGGGTGAGTGTTCTTGCAGTTCTTTTTGGGAGGCTTTTGTTTTGACCAAAATCCCAGATATACCAATCGTCCCCTTTTTTTCGAGTATAGATAAGTGTCTAAGGTAGTGTTGACCAAAACGACCAGAACCTATAATTAAAATTTGTGGGGGAAACATTGAATAAAGTATAACAATGTTTAATGTGTTATTCAATTTTTAGGCTTATCTGCTATTCTACTCAGATGAATATAATTTTAATTGCAACAACGGCCATGGGCTTAGAATCTGTACTAAAACAAGAACTATTAGATCTTGGTTATTCCAACCTTCGTGTATTTGATGGAAAGGTAGAGTTTGATGGCGTGCTTTCAGACATTTGTAAAGCCAATTTATGGCTCCGTACAGCAGGCCGAATTTATCTCAAAATAGCCACTTTTAAGGCGACTACATTTGATGAGCTTTTTGATCAAACTACAGATATTCCTTGGTCGGACTGGATAGGCCCAGGAGATGCTTTTCCCGTTTCAAAGTCAATGTCCAGAAAATCAATCTTATATAGCCGTTCCGATCTTCAATCTATCGTTAAAAAAGCAGTAGTGGAACATCTGAAAAGAGCACACGACGTGAGAGAACTTCCCGAAACAGGAGCGACGTTCCCCATCCGTGTTCAAGTTGAAAATGATATCGTGACCTTGAGTATAGATACGAGCGGTGATGGCCTTAATAAAAGAGGCTACAGGGCTCATATGGACATAGCCCCTTTACGGGAAACTTTAGCCGCAGGGATGGTGTTGTTAAGTCGATATAGAGCGGATAAAGATATTCTTATGGATCCTATGTGTGGAACCGGAACTATCTTGATAGAAGCGGCGATGATTGCTCAAAATATGGCGCCTGGGCTAAATCGTCATTTTATATCTATGGGTTGGAACGTGTGGGAAGGCGATGAGTGGGAGTCTGCTAGGCAAGAAGCTCAAGACTTGATAGTGAGAGGTGCCGACTTTCGTATTCTAGGATCTGACACTAATTGGAAAGCGCTAGAAGTCGCTAGAAAAAATGTAGAATTAGCGGGAGTTGAAAATGTTCATTTTCAAAAATTACCGTTCAAAGAATTAGGGAGTCGTTTCAGAAAAGGGAAACTTATTACAAACCCGCCATACGGAGAACGACTTAGTGAAAGAGAAGAAGTAGAATCGTTGTATCAAGATTTAGGTTGGATGTGCCAAACAAAGCTTCCAGAATGGTCTCACTATGTCATAACGCCTCATGAACAATTCGAAAAGTTATTCGGTAAAAAATCGGATAAGAAAAGGAAGCTCTATAATGGTGGTATCAAATGTCATTATTATCAATTTTTCTAGAGGGGGTAGTCAATGAAGAGTTCTATTCGTTTTCTAGCATGTCTTAATGTAGGGATTGTTTTTGTAGCTTTATTTACGTTTATATTAAATCAAGGCTATGGTTTTGACCCACAGTTTTACAAGACTTTTGAATTAAATAGCCTAACGGTAGTAAAACTCATTTTCATAATAGCGTTGTCGGGTTTAGTGTTGAAGCCCGTATGGAATAAAAAAGAATGCTTAGTTAAAGGTCTATCGTGGCCGAGTTCTCCTTACCTAATTTATACGGGGATTTTTCTTTGTTTTCATATCTGGCATGTCATTTTTGATGGGGTGTACTGGGATGGATGGATTCCTTACAATCTCTTGACGGAAGGGCTTCCCGATATTCTTATGCAAAAATTTGATTCGAATGGGCTTCCACAAAAAAAAATATTTGTATTTATATTAGGGAGTACAAAATACTTTGTTATTAGCTACAAAGTAGGGGTGTTATTGTCCTTGTGGGGGATGGGGATTGCAGTTCAGAAATGTTCTGAAAGCCTTTTTAAAATTCCTGAAAAATGGGCATGGATGATTGCTGTTCTGACAGTGAGTTTTCCTTATTATTATAACTACCTTGTTTTTG